>JAAZAC010000285.1 GCA_012514545.1 Actinomycetales bacterium
CATGGTGCTTGACGTTCTTGCGGGTGAGCAGCTTGGACAGGTGCTCACTGCGCTCGACGGACGCGGTGCCCACGAGCACCGGCTGCTTCTTGTCCACCCGCTCGGCGATGTCGTCCACGACCGCGGCGAACTTCGCCTCCTCCGTCTTGTAGATGAGGTCGCCCTGGTCCTCGCGGGCCTTCGGTCGGTTGGTGGGGATGGGCATGACCTCGAGCTTGTAGATCGAGTACAGCTCGGCGGCCTCGGTCTCGGCGGTACCCGTCATGCCGGAGAGCTTCTCGTACAGGCGGAAGAAGTTCTGCAGCGTGATCGTGGCGAGGGTCTGGTTCTCCGCCTTGATCTCGACGCGCTCCTTGGCCTCGATGGCCTGGTGCATGCCCTCGTTGTAGCGGCGGCCGTCCAGCACGCGGCCGGTGAACTCGTCGACGATGATCACGTCACCGTCGCGGACGATGTAGTCCTTGTCCTTGATGAACAGCTCCTTGGCCTTGATGGAGTTGTTCAGGTAGCTCACCAGCGGCGAGTTGGCGGCCTCGTAGAGGTTGTCGATCCCCAGCTGGTCCTCGACGAACTCGACGCCCTGCTCGGTCACGCCGATGGTGCGCTTCTTGCGGTCGACCTCGTAGTGGGTCCCCTCCTCGAGGAGCGGGGCGATCCGGGCGAACTCGCGGTACCACTTGCTCGAGCCGTCGGCGGGCCCGGAGATGATGAGCGGCGTGCGCGCCTCGTCGATGAGGATCGAGTCGACCTCGTCGACGATCGCGAAGTGGTGGCCGCGCTGGACGAGCTCCTCCGGCCGCCACGCCATGTTGTCGCGCAGGTAGTCGAAGCCGAACTCGTTGTTCGTGCCGTAGGTGATGTCCGCGAGGTACTGCTTGCGGCGCTCCTCGGGCTTCTGCCCCGTGACGATGCAGCCCGTCGTCAGGCCGAGGAACCGGTACACGCGGCCCATGAGCTCGCTCTGGTACTGCGCGAGGTAGTCGTTGACCGTGACGACGTGCACGCCCTTGCCGGTCAGCGCGTTGAGGTAGGCCGGGAGGGTCGCGACGAGCGTCTTGCCCTCACCGGTCTTCATCTCGGCGATGTTGCCGAGGTGCAGGGCCGCGCCGCCCATGAGCTGCACGTCGAAGTGCCGCTGGCCGAGCGTGCGCCGGGCCGCCTCGCGCACGGCCGCGAATGCCTCGGGGAGGATGTCGTCCAAGGTCTCGCCGTCGGCGAGCCGCGCCTTGAAGCGGTCGGTCTCCTCGCGCAGCTCGGCGTCGCTCAGCGCCTCGAAGCTCGGCTCGAGGGCGTTCACCTGGTCGGCGATGCCGGCCAGCTTCTTGAGGATCCGGCCCTCACCGATACGCAGAACCCTGTCGAGGATCGAAGGCACGCTTGGCTCCCACTGTCGATGACCCGCGCCGTCCGGCGTCGGGCGAGACCAGCGTCGCGCGGGGGGCGCGCCGACCGCAGGCCACGAACCATCGTAGGCGAGCGGCCGCCGACCCGGTCCCCCGGCCCGCCCGACGGCGGACGGCGCCCCCGGGGCGCGTCAGGCGTCCGCGGGCCCCGCGGCGCGGAGCTCGGCCGCCACGGCGTCGGCGAGGTCGCCGCGGGCGCCGTCGGCGGTGGCGCCCCGCGCCAGCCCGAGCCAGGCCGCCGCGAGCCGCAGCTCGTCGGCGAGCTCGCCCGCGGTGGCCGCGGGCGCGTGCGGCTCGGCGTGCGCGGCGAGCACCCGCAGGACACCCGCGCGGCGGTCCGCCTTGAGGTCGACGCGCGCCGCGACCTGCTCGCCGAGCAGGAACGGCAGCACGTAGTAGCCGTGCACCCGCTGGTGCGCGGGCGTGTAGATCTCGATGCGGTACCGGGTGCCGAACAGCTCCTCGAGGCGGCGCCGCTCGAACACGAGCGGGTCGAACGGGCTGAGCAGCGCGCGGCCCGTGGCCCGGCGCGGCAGCGTCGCGTCGCGGTGCCGGAACACCGGCCGGTCCCAGCCGCGCACGCGGACCGGGCGCAGCACGCCCGCCTCCACGAGCTCGTCGACCGCCCGCCGCGCCGGTGCGATCCCCAGCCGGAAGTAGTCGGCGAAGCACCGCACCGTGCCGATGCCGTGCGCGCGGGCGCCGATCTCCACGAGGGCGCGCACGGCGTCGTCGGCGGCGGGCTCCGGGGCGGCGGCGACGTCGGGCGGCAGCACGCGCGACGTGAGGTCGTAGCGGCGCTCGAAGGCCGCGTTCCGGCCAGCGGCCGTCACCTCGCCCGCGAAGAAGAGCACCTCGAGCACCCGCTTGCTCACCGACCAGTTCCAGCCCCACTCGACGCGGTCCCGCGGGTGCTCGGCCTCGTACTGCGCGTGCACCTCGCGCGCGGTGACCGGGCCGCGCTCGGCCACGAGGGCGCGGATCTCGTCGACGAGGCGCGGGTGGGTGTGCACCACGGAGGTGGCCATCCGCCAGGCGCGGTCGCGCCACTCCCGCTGGCGCCAGCCGAGCAGCCGGTAGGTCGCGGGCGGCACGAAGGACGCCTCGTGCGCCCAGTACTCGACCAGCCGGCGGGGCGCGCGCCCGCTCGCGCGCTCGAGCAGCCCGACGTCGTACGGCCCGATCCGCGAGAACGCCGGCATGAGGTGGGCGCGGGCCATGACGTTGACCGAGTCGATCTGCAGCAGCCCGAGCCGGTCGATCACCTGCTGCAGGTGGCGCATCGTCGCGGGGCCGGCGAGCGCCGGGCGGGGCCGGTCCAGGCCCTGCGCGCGCAGCGCGATCCGGCGGGCCTGGGACAGGCTCAGGTCCTCGGCGGGCATGCGGGCATCCTGGCCCGGACCTCCGACACGCGCGCGCCCGGCCCACCCTCGGCGGGCCGGGCGCGCGCCACCCGACGTCGGGCCTGCCCGGCCCGGGGACTACACGGCCTCGGCGGTCGCCGCCACGGGGGTGTCGAGCCGGATCACGCCGTAGCTCCAGCCGCGCCGCCGGTAGGCCACCGACGGCAGCGAGGTCTCGGCGTCGACGAACAGGAAGAAGTCGTGCCCGACCATCTCCATCTGGTACAGCGCCTCGTCGAGCGTCATCGGCTGCGCCGTGTGCAGCTTCTCCCGGATGACGATCGGGGAGTCGCCCAGGACCTTCTCGACCGAGCCGTCCTCGGCGACCCGCACCTCGTCGGCGGGCTCGGCGGGGGCGCCGTCGGTGGCCTCCTCCGTGCGCACCTCGACCGGCACGAGCGGCGCGGCCCGGTGGTGGTCCTTACGACGGTCCCGCGCCCGGCGCAGGCGCTCCATGAGCTTCGTCATCGCGACGTCGAGCGCGGCGTACGGGTCGTCCGCCGTGGCCTCCGCCCGGATCACCGGCCCCTTGCCCCGCACGGTCAGCTCGACCCGCTCGCAGATCTCGGACTGCCGCGGGTTCCTCTCGTGCGTGACCTCGACGTCGATCCGCTGCGCGCGAGGTGCCAGCTGAGCGACCTTGCTCAGCTTGTCCTCGACGTGCCGGCGGAACCTCTCGGGCACCTGGGTGTGACGGCCGACGACGACGATCTCCATGCTGACCTCCAGAGGATGGGAAGGAACCCGTCCGACGAGCGGACCCGGTGCTCCGTGGGAGCCCGCGGCTCCCCACGTGGTGTGGCGTCGTCGCTACGCACCACCTCCCCGCAGGTCTCCGCGGCCCCGGAGGCCCCCGGGAGGGGGTGTCCCTCCGGTCGTCAGCTACCACGACCGTAACCCGGTTTCCCGGCCGACGGGAAGCGGAGCGCGGCCCCCTCGTGCCGGGTCGCGCGGACTTCACCCGCCGACGCCGGACGCCCCCTCACGCGAGCCGCGCGTCGACCTCCGTGGCGCCCGCGGCGAGCGAGAACGCGGCCCGCTCGCCGGCCGCCGTCACCTCGTAGTCGCCGAGCCAGCCCCGCACCCGGACGCGGCCGGCGTCGTCGGTGCGCATCGTCGTCGGCGCGAGCCACCACTCGCCCTTGACCAGCGCGCGCAGCGCCTCGTACGCGGGCTTGGGCGTGCCGTCGGCGCGGACGAACCCGCCGGGCGCGCCGAGCCACATCCCGTCGTCGGTGAGGCCCCAGTAGGTGATCGCCTCCACCGCCGGGTGCGACAGCAGCGTGCGGTAGTGCCGCACGACCTCGTCGGCCTGGCGCTCCTCGCCCTCGGGCGTCGAGGGCCACTGCGGGACCCGGTAGTCGTTGAGGTCGACGATCTCGGGCGGCATGAGGTGCCCGGACAGGAGCGTCGTCTCGGTGAAGTGGATCGGCAGCCCGTAGCGGGAGAACCGCTCGAGGACGCGCAGCGTCTTCTCCTCGCCCCAGTAGCCCTGGTGCATGTGGCTCTGCAGGCCGAGGACGTCGACGGCGATGCCGGCCGCGAGCGCGGCCTCGACGAGGCACTCGTACGCGGTCGACATGTCGAAGTCGTTGAGCAGCAGCCGCACGTCCGGGTTGGCCGCGCGGGCCTCCTCGAACGCGAGCCGCATCATGTGGACCCGGCCCTTGTGCCAGGCCAGCGGCGTGATCGCGTTGTCGCCGTTGGCGAACACCGGCATGATCACGACCTCGTTGATCGCGTCCCAGGTGTCGACCAGGCCGCGGAACGCCGTGACCTCGCGCCGGATGCGCTCGCGCTGCAGGCGCTCGACCTCGTCGAGCGGGAGACCCAGCAGCCAGTCGGGCTGCACGGTGTGCCAGACGAGCGGGTGGCCCTTGAGCTCGACGCCGCGCTCGCGGAACCAGCGCGCGGCGGCGAGCAGCCGGTCGGTCTGCGGGCGGCCGCGGCGGCGCTCGAAGCGGCCCCAGTAGAACGGCAGGGTCGCGGTGTTGAACAGGTCGAGCCACAGGTCGGCGAGGTGCTCGAGCATGTCGAGCCGCGCGCCGCCGAAGGTCTCGACGTCGTCGTCGGGGTGGGGCGCGATCTCCCCGTTGGCGAGCGGGATGAGGTCGAAGCCGATGTTGCCGAAGCCGAACGCGTGCCGGGTCTGGGCGACCGTGACCTCGGCGTCCCGCAGGGGCTGCCCGTCCGGCCGGGTCACGGTGACCGTCGCCTCGGCGGTCCGGTGGGCGAGGCTCGGGTCCGGGGTGAACGACGACGGCGGGAACGGGCTGGTCATCACGGCCTCCTTGCGAGGATCACCACGAGCGTGCCACCCGCGCCGCGGTGCGGCAGGCCGGAGGCCGGCCGCGTCGGCGGCGGGACGGATCGAATCGTTTCGGATCCTAGCCCGCGGCGGCGCCCGCCCCCGGCAGCAGCGCAGCCACGCGCCCGCCCGACGGCGGGGGCGTCGCCGCCAGCACGACCGCACCGGCGACGAGCACCCCCTCCTCCGCCAGCGCGGCCCGGCAGGCGGCCAGCGTGGCGCCGGTGGTGACCACGTCGTCGACGAGGAGCGCGACGCCGCAGCCGCCCGCTCCGGCCCGGCGAAGCCCGCGCGCGCGGCGGGCCGGCACGAACGAGCCCGCCGAGTTCCGCCCGCGCGCCCGCGCGCCCAGCCCCACCTGGTCCCGCCGCCGGCGCCGGCGCAGCACCGGGGCGACGCGCGCCGCGACGCCGCCCGCCGCGAGCCCGCGCGCCAGCCCCGCGGCGAGCAGGCGCACGAGGTCGGCCCCGCGCCGGCGGCGGGCCGCCGGCGTCGTCGGCACGGGGACGACGAGCAGCCCGCCGGGACCGCCCGCGAGCCCCGCCAGGGCGGGCGCGAGCGCCGCGCCGGCCCGCTCCGCCGCGCGCACGAGGTCGCCCGTCAGGTCCGCCCGGCCCCGGTCCTTCCAGCCGACGACGACGCCGCGCACCGGGCCCTCGTACCGCGCGAGGCGCCAGACCGGTGGCGCGGGCAGGTCGGACCGGTCGAGGCGCGGCACGTCCGCCTCGCAGCGCACCGGCGGCCCGGCGAACGCCGCGGCGCAGGCGCCGCAGAGCCGCTCGTCGGGCCGCCCGCACCCCGGGCACTCGACGGGCAGGACGAGGCGGCCCAGGTCGCGCGCGAGCGCGGCCGCCCCGACCAGCACCGCGGCGCCGCGGCCGGTGGCCCCCCGGCGAGCGGGCCCGCGCCTGGCGCGCCCGGGACGGCGGGGCGGGCGGGGACCGACGTCGGGCACCCGCCCAGCGTGCCCCGCGGCGGGCGCCCGCAGGCGCCCTCCACAGCCCTCAGCCCGGGAAGGCGGGGTCGCGCAGCCCGTCGGCGACCTCGACCCAGCTCGCGCTGCGCAGCACCCGCAGCACGCCCGCGCCGTCCACCGCGTACACCGTCTCGCTGTCCCGCCCGGCCGCGATGCCCGTGGCGTCGTCCGCGGCCGCCTGGACGAGCGTCGTCGGGCCGCCGACGGGCACGTGGTACACGCCCGGCTGCTCGGACTCCTCGCCCGAGCCGAGCACCGCCAGGGTCGTCGCGTCGAGCCACGCGATCTCCACGACCTCGACGATGGGCGCGCCCACGGCGAGCCGCTCGTCGCTCAGCAGCTGCGGGACGGCGCCGTTGCGGATGACGGACGCCACCTCGATCGTCGTCGTGAGGTCCGGGCCCACCGACGCGATCGCGACCCGCGTCCCGTCGCGCGACACCCGGATCGAGCGGATCTCCCGGCCCGCCAGCCACGGGGCGGACACCTCGACGACCTCGCCCTCCGGGGAGGCGGCGACGAGCACGCCCGTCGACGCCCGCTCCCCCGTCCAGACCCAGTCGTGCCGGTCCACCGACGGCGGCAGGAGCGCCTCCCCGGAGTGGAGCACCACGGGCTCGGCGCCGTCGGTCGGCAGCAGCACGAGGTCCGACGGCCCGTCGAGGACCACCCAGACGTCGCCGTCGAGGCTCATCGCGGGGTGGTGCGCGGCGAGGCCCGCCAGCGAGGGCAGCCCGCCGACGGGCTCGGTCTGGCCCTGGCCGCGGACCTCGACGATCACGTCGTCCTCGATCGCGTACGGCCCGCTCGAGGGCAGCAGGTCGACGACGAGCCGCTCCACCTGGTCCGGCCGGGCGTTCCACGGGGAGTCGCGCACGGTCACGGCGACGCCGGACACCGGGATGCCGCGCAGCGTCGAGGACATGAGCGTCGCCTGGAGCTGCGCCTCCAGGAGCTCGCGGGCGCCCTCGGGCAGCTCCAGCGCGTTGACCTCGGACGACAGGGCGATCGTCACCACGCCCTGCGCGTCCGGGCCCGTGACGTCCTCGATCGCCCCCGCGAGGTTGGGCAGGCCGGTGACGACGGCGTCGCGCAGCCACGGCGACGGCCCGCCGAGGAGCGCCTGCACGGTGCGCAGCAGGAGGCTCCCGCGCGCGCTCGGCAGCCAGCGCTCGTCCGGGACCCCCACCGCGCGGTCCGGCGTCGCGAAGTAGACGGGCACCGGCGTGTAGGCGTTGAGGAACGCGGACTCGCGGAACACGACCCCGTCGGGCACCGACGTGATGCGCCACTCGCCGGCGATCCTCGTCAGCTCGAACTGCAGCTCCGCGCCCGCCGACGGCGCCGCCTCGTGGTAGACGCCCGCGGCGTCGACGTGCGCGGCCACCTCGAGGTCGACGAGCACGACGCCGGACTCCGTGCGCCGCACGGCCGGGTCCTCCCGGACGACGAGCGTGACGGCCCGCGGGTCCCAGTCCGCCCGGGGCGCGAGGAACTGGCGTGCGGTGCTGTAGTCCTGGAACACGCCGGCCTGGGCGGCCCGCAGGAAGCCCGTGACGATCTCCTCCTCGTCGGCCCCCTCCTGGGGACCGAGCGGCAGCGGGATCGGCAGCGTCCGCTCGGCCGGCGCCGGGCTGCCCTGGGCGATCGGGCCCGACGTCGGGATGGCGACGCACCCGGCCAGCGTCGCCGACGCGACGGCGAGGGCGGCGAGGACGGCCGTGCGGCAGGCGCGGCGCATCATGCCTCCAGCCGGTCGAGGTCGGGGACGGCGGCGGGGTCCGCGGCGGCGGCGCCCTCCTCCACCCGGGGCTCGGGCACCGGGGCCTCCTCGGGCTCGAGGGACAGCGGCGAGGCCTCGATCGTGATGCCCGCCCGGCGCGGCAGCGTGAGGAGGAACGAGGCGCCCAGGCCCGGCCGCGACCACACCTCGAGGCGACCGCCGTGCAGGTGCGCGTCCTCCTGCGAGATGGCCAGGCCGAGGCCCGTGCCGCCCGTGGTCCGGGCGCGCGCCGGGTCCGCCCGCCAGAACCTGTCGAAGACGTGCTCCGCCTCCTCCGGCGTCATGCCGACGCCGTGGTCGCGCACGCGGATCGCGAGCACGTTCTCGTCGGCCGCCAGGGTGACCTCGACGGGGTTGCCCTCGGCGTGCTCGATCGCGTTGACGAGGAGGTTGCGCAGGATGCGCTCGACGCGGCGGGGGTCGACGTCCGCGATGACCTGCTCGGCGGGCAGGTCCGCGCTCAGCCACACGCCCTTGCTCGCCGCGAGCGCGGATGCCTGGTCGACCGCGCCGACGACGACCTCGCGGACGTCGCGGCGCTCGGCGTCGAGCATCGCGGCCCCCGCGTCGAACCGGCTCATCTCGAGCAGGTCGGCGAGCAGCGCCTCGAACCTGTCGAGCTGGGCGGTGAGCAGCTCCGCGGACCGGGCCGCCGCCGGGTCGAGGCGGTCGCGGGAGGAGTGGAGGATCTCCGCGGCCATGCGGATCGTCGTCAGCGGGGTCTTCAGCTCGTGGGACACGTCGGACACGAAGCGGCGCTGCAGGCGGGACAGGTCCTCCATCCGGTGGATCTGCAGCTGCAGGCTCTCCGCCATCTCGTTGAACGACCGGGCGAGCGTCGCCATCTCGTCCTCGCCACGCACCGCCATCCGCTCCGACAGCAGGCCGTCCGCGAGTCGCTCGGCCACGCGCGCGGCCGCGCGCACCGGCTGGACCGCCGTGCGCGTGACGAGCCACGTCAGGGCGCCGAGCACCGCCACGAGGGCCACCGCGCCGAGCAGCAGCACGCGCTGGATGAACGCGAGCGTCTGCTGCTCCGACGAGAGGTCGTAGAGGTAGTAGAGCTCGTACGTGCCCACCGTGGGCACGGTGACGGTGGAGCCGACGACGACGCCGGGCACCGGCGGCTCGCCGTCGACCGGGATGCCCACGGGCATCCACAGCTGCACGTCCGACTCGCGGACCTGCGCGCGCAGCTCGCTCGTGATGAGCGAGACCCGGTCCGCGGCGGTCACCTGGTCGTTCGCGAAGGTCCGCGACGGCTGGTTCGGGGCCGCGAGCAGGAAGACGTCCCGGCGCTCGCCGCTGCCGCCCACGCGGAGCTGCCCGACGACGTCGGCGAGCAGCCGCTCGACGTCGGGCACGCTCGCGCGGTCGCCGGCGGACGCCGTGAACCGCTCCTGGGCCTGCTGGGTCGAGCTCGCCGAGTCGCCGAGGATCTGGGAGAGGCGGTCCTCGTAGAGCCCGTCGGCGATCCGGTCCGACAGGAACCAGCCGAGGCCGCTCAGCGCGGCCACGCCGAAGGCCAGCGCCGACGTCACGACCCGGATCTGCAGCGAGCCCCGCCAGCGGGCGACGACGCCGCGCCCCGCGAGCGCGAGCCAGGCCCGCCCGCGGCCCGCGCCGCGGCGGACGCGGGCCGGCCACGTCCCGGCCGCGACGCTCACGACGACCCGGTGCCCGCCTTGTAGCCGACGCCGCGCACGGTCACGACGATCTCGGGGTTCTCGGGGTCGTGCTCGATCTTGGAGCGCAGGCGCTGGACGTGGACGTTGACGAGGCGCGTGTCGGCCGCGTGGCGGTAGCCCCAGACGCGCTCGAGCAGCACCTCACGGGTGAAGACCTGCCACGGCTTGCGCGCCAGCGCGACGAGGAGGTCGAACTCCAGGGGCGTGAGGGGGATGGTCTCGCCGTTGCGGGACACGCGGTGCCCGGTGACGTCGATCTCGAGGTCGCCGATGGTCAGGTGCTCCGGCGTCGGCTCGTCGGTGCGGCGCAGCCGGGCGCGCACGCGCGCGATGAGCTCCTTGGGCTTGAAGGGCTTGGAGATGTAGTCGTCCGCGCCCGACTCGAGCCCGAGCACGACGTCGACCGTGTCGCTCTTCGCCGTGAGCATGACGATCGGTACGCCCGACTCGGCCCGGATGAGGCGGCAGATCTCGTTGCCGTCCTTGCCCGGGAGCATGAGGTCGAGCAGCACGAGGTCCGGCTGGCCCGTCCGGAACGCCTCGAGCGCCTCGTCCCCGTGGGCGCAGAACAGGGGCTCGAAGCCCTCGGACTTCAGGACGATGCCGATCATCTCGGCGAGGGCGACGTCGTCGTCGACCACCAGGATGCGACCCTTCATGCTCCCCATCGTGTCACCCAGGGGAAGGGACCGGCGAACGCCTCGCCCTGACGCCCCCGCCGCCCACCCCTCGGCGGGGTCGTCCGTGGCACGATGGGCGCGGTCCGCGGGGCACGGCGCCCGCGCGAGTGCGAGGAGACGAACCGGTGAGCGAGTCGCCCCCCGAGCGCCCCGCCGAGGGCGCTGGCCCGAGCGGCTGGACCTGGGGGCCGCACGCGAGCGGCGCCCCGGGATACGGACCCGCGCCCGCCCCCGCGCCGCAGCCGCAGTACGGGGCCCCGCAGTACGGCACGCCGCAGTACGGCACGCCCCAGTACGGCACCCCGCAGTACGGCACGCCCCAGTACGG
>JAAZAC010000040.1 GCA_012514545.1 Actinomycetales bacterium
CCGTCGGCGACGGCTACCTGGGCCGCGTCGTCGACCCGCTGGGCAACCCGATCGACGGCCTCGGCGAGATCGCGACGGAGGGGCGGCGCGCCCTCGAGCTGCAGGCGCCCGGCGTCATGCAGCGCCGCAGCGTGCACGAGCCGCTGCAGACCGGCATCAAGGCCATCGACTCGATGATCCCGATCGGCCGCGGCCAGCGGCAGCTCATCATCGGCGACCGCCAGACGGGCAAGACGGCGATCGCGATCGACACGATCATCAACCAGAAGGCCAACTGGGAGACGGGCGACCCGAAGCAGCAGGTGCGCTGCATCTACGTCGCCGTCGGGCAGAAGGGCTCGACCATCGCCGGCGTGCGCGCCGCGCTCGAGGAGGCCGGTGCGCTCGAGTACACGACGATCGTCGCCTCGCCCGCGTCCGACCCGGCGGGCTTCAAGTACCTCGCGCCGTACACCGGCTCCGCCATCGGGCAGCACTGGATGTACGACGGCAAGCACGTCCTCATCGTGTTCGACGACCTCAGCAAGCAGGCCGAGGCCTACCGCGCGGTGTCGCTCCTGCTCCGCCGCCCGCCGGGCCGCGAGGCGTACCCGGGCGACGTGTTCTACCTGCACTCGCGCCTGCTCGAGCGCTGCGCCAAGCTCAGCGACGAGATGGGCGGCGGCTCGATGACCGGCCTGCCCATGATCGAGACCAAGGCGAACGACGTCTCGGCGTACATCCCGACGAACGTCATCTCCATCACCGACGGGCAGATCTTCCTGCAGTCCGACCTGTTCAACGCGGACCAGCGGCCGGCCGTCGACGTCGGCATCTCCGTCTCCCGCGTGGGCGGCGCCGCGCAGGTCAAGTCCATGCGGAAGGTGTCCGGCACGCTCAAGCTCGAGCTCGCGCAGTACCGCTCGCTCGAGGCGTTCGCGATGTTCGCCTCGGACCTCGACGCGGCGTCGCGCCAGCAGCTCGTCCGGGGCGCGCGGCTCATGGAGCTGCTCAAGCAGCCGCAGTACTCGCCGTACCCCGTCGAGGACCAGGTCGCCTCGATCTGGGCCGGCACGCACGGCAAGCTCGACAAGGTCGCGCTCGCCGACGTGCGGCGCTTCGAGCGCGAGATGCTCGAGCACCTGCGCCGCAACACGGACATCCTCGAGACCATCGCCTCGACCGGCCAGCTCTCCGACGAGACGGAGGCCGCGCTCGAGGCCGCGATCGACGAGTTCGCCGAGTCGTTCCTCGCCGGCACGGACGGCCCGCAGGACGAGGCCCCGATCACCGAGACGGAGCCCGCGTCCGAGCAGGAGCAGGAGCGCATCGTTCGGGGCCGGGGCTGACCGGTGGCGGGCAAGCAGCGGTACTACCGGCAGCGGATCCGGTCGACCCAGGCGCTGAAGAAGATCTTCCGCGCCATGGAGCTCATGGCCGCGTCCCGCATCGCCAAGGCGCGCGCGAGCGTCGAGGCGGCCGGGCCGTACTCCCGCGCCATCACGCGCGCGGTCTCCGCGGTCGCGGCGCACGCCGACGTCGACCACCCGCTCACCCGTGAGCGCCCGGAGACCAACCGCACGGCGGTCCTCCTCGTCACGGCGGACCGCGGCATGGCCGGCGCGTACTCGGCGTCGGTCATCCGCGAGGGCGAGCGGCTCATCCGCGACCTGACCGAGCAGGGCCAGGAGGTCAAGCTCTACGTCACCGGCCGGCGCGCGGTCTCGTACTACACGTTCCGCCGCCGCGAGCTCGCCGGGTCGTGGACCGGCTTCTCCGACGCGCCGACGCCGGAGGTCGCCGCGGAGATCGCGAGCACCCTCCTCGACGCGTTCCTGACCGACCCGTCCGAGGGCGGCGTCGGCCAGCTGCACGTCGTCTACACGCACTTCGTCAACATGGTCACGCAGACCCCGCGGGTCATCCGGATGCTGCCGCTCGAGGTCGTCGACGCCGCACCGGAGGAGCAGACCCCGGAGCCGGTGCCCCTGTACGAGTTCGAGCCGTCGGCCGACGTCGTGCTCGACGCGCTGCTGCCGCAGTACGTGCGCAGCCGGATCCACGCCTTCCTGCTGCAGGCGGCCGCCTCCGAGCTCGCCGCGCGCCAGCAGGCCATGCACACGGCGACCCAGAACGCCGAGGACCTCATCAGGAACTTCACGCGCCTGGCCAACCAGGCCCGCCAGTCCGAGATCACGCAGGAGATCAGCGAGATCGTCTCCGGCGCGGACGCCCTGGCGTCCTGAGCCTGCACCCGAACGGAGCGAGGAATGACTGCCACCACCACCGCGACGGACACCCGGTCCGACGAGGGCCGCGCCACCGGGCGCGTCGCCCGCGTCATCGGCCCGGTCGTCGACGTCGAGTTCCCCGCCGACGCGCTGCCGGAGATCTACAACGCCCTCCAGGTCGACATCGACCTCACGGCGCAGGGCGAGGGCGAGGGCAGGTTCACGCTGACCCTCGAGGTCGCCCAGCACCTCGGCGACTCGATGGTCCGCGCGATCGCGCTCAAGCCGACCGACGGCCTCGTGCGCGGCGCGACGGTGCGCGACACCGGCGCCCCCATCAGCGTCCCCGTCGGCGACGTGACCAAGGGCCACGTCTTCAACGTCACGGGCGAGGTGCTCAACCTCGAGGAGGGCGAGCAGCTCGAGATCACCGAGCGCTGGCCGATCCACCGCAAGCCCCCGGCCTTCGACCAGCTCGAGTCGAAGACGCAGATGCTCGAGACCGGCATCAAGGTCATCGACCTGCTCACGCCGTACGTGCAGGGCGGCAAGATCGGCCTGTTCGGGGGCGCCGGCGTCGGGAAGACGGTCCTGATCCAGGAGATGATCTACCGCGTCGCGACCAACCACAACGGCGTCTCCGTGTTCGCGGGCGTGGGGGAGCGGACCCGCGAGGGCAACGACCTCATCCAGGAGATGACCGAGTCGGGCGTCATCAACCAGACGGCGCTGGTCTTCGGCCAGATGGACGAGCCGCCGGGCACGCGTCTGCGCGTCGCCCTGTCCGCGCTGACGATGGCGGAGTACTTCCGCGACGTGCAGAAGCAGGACGTGCTCCTGTTCATCGACAACATCTTCCGGTTCACGCAGGCGGGCTCCGAGGTGTCCACGCTGCTCGGGCGCATGCCGTCCGCGGTGGGCTACCAGCCGAACCTCGCCGACGAGATGGGCCAGCTCCAGGAGCGGATCACCTCGACGCGCGGCCACTCCATCACGTCGCTCCAGGCGATCTACGTGCCCGCGGACGACTACACCGACCCGGCGCCGGCGACGACGTTCGCGCACCTCGACGCGACGACCGAGCTCACGCGTGACCTCGCCGCCCGCGGCCTCTACCCGGCGGTGGACCCGCTGGCGTCGACGTCCCGGATCCTCGACCCGCGCTACGTCGGGCAGGACCACTACGAGACGGCGACCCGCGTGAAGTCGATCCTCCAGCGCAACAAGGAGCTGCAGGACATCATCGCGATCATGGGCGTCGACGAGCTGTCCGAGGAGGACAAGATCGTCGTGGCCCGTGCCCGGCGCATCCAGCAGTTCCTCTCGCAGAACACGTACATGGCGACGGCGTTCACCGGCGTCGAGGGCTCGACGGTCCCGCTGTCGGAGACGATCGAGGCGTTCGCGAAGATCTGCGACGGCGAGTTCGACCACATCCCCGAGCAGGCGTTCTTCAACATCGGCGGTCTCGAGGACCTCGAGCGGGCGCACGCGCGGATCCAGAAGGAGCTCGGCTGACCGGACGCCGCGGCCCGCGGGCCGCCGCGTCCCGGCACCGAGCGTCGAGGAGGACGAGTGGCAGATCTCGAGGTTGACGTCGTCGCGGCGGACCGCCGCGTGTGGCGCGGGGCCGCCCGCATGGTCAGCGCCCCGGCGGCCGACGGCGACATCGGCATCCTCCCGGGGCACACGCCGCTGCTCGCCATCCTGAAGGCGGGCGACGTGCGCATCCAGGCGAACGACGGCGCGTCGGTCACCCTGCGGGTGGACGAGGGGTTCCTGTCCGTGGACGAGGACCGCGTGACCGTCGTCGTGCAGACGGCGGTCGAGCCGAGCGGTGACGCCCGCGGCGGCCGGGCACGCTGAGGGCCGCGCGGACCCGTGGGCGTCGAGGTCGTCGCGTCGGTGCTCTGGCTGGGCGCGGTGCTGCTCGTCGTCGTCGGGGTCGTCGGCCTGTACGTCTCGCGGCAGCGCACGCTCTCGCAGCGGGTCGCCTCGTTCGCCTGCCAGCTCAACTCCGGTGAGCAGGTCTCGCGGATGTGGCAGCCGGGGGTCGCCCAGTTCACGCGCGACCGGCTGCTGTGGTGGCGCACGCTGTCGTTCTCGCCGCGCCCGGCGCGCGCGTGGTCGCGCAGCGTCCTCGTGCTCGAGGGCCGCGAGCCGGTCGGCCAGGAGGACGAGGAGGGCCGCCCGCTGCTGCTCGTGCACTGCCGCCACGGCGCGGAGGCCTTCCAGCTCATGATGTCGGAGCCGGCCTACGCGGGCCTCGTCTCGTGGCTCGAGTCCGGCCCGCGCCGGCCGGGGCCGCTGGTATGAGGCTCGTCGTCGCCCGCTGCGCCGCGCGGTACACCGGCCGGCTCACGGCCGAGCTGCCGCTGGCGACGCGGCTCGTCGTCGTCAAGGCGGACGGCAGCGTGCTGCTGCACTCCGACGGCGGCTCGTACAAGCCGCTCAACTGGATGAGCCCGCCCTGCTCGCTCGCGGTACAGGCGCCGGACGAGGCCGCGGCCGCCCGCGGCGTGCGCGAGGTGTGGCGGGTCCAGCACGCCAAGTCGGACGACCGCCTCGAGATCGAGGTGCACGAGGTGCTGCACGACTCGTCGCACGACCTCGGCGTGGACCCGGGCCTCGTCAAGGACGGCGTCGAGGCGCACCTGCAGGCGCTGCTCGCCGAGCAGATCGAGCTCCTCGGCCCGGGGCACGTCCTCGTGCGCCGCGAGTTCCCGACGGCGATCGGGCCGGTCGACATCCTGGCGCGCGACCCCGCCGGGGGCTCCGTGGCCGTGGAGATCAAGCGGCGGGGCGACATCGACGGCGTCGAGCAGCTCACGCGCTACCTCGAGCTGCTCAACCGCGACCCG
>JAAZAC010000286.1 GCA_012514545.1 Actinomycetales bacterium
CACGGCGCCGCCGCCGTCCTACCGCGCCTCCGCCTGCTGGCGGACGTACTGCTCGCCGCGGTTCGTGCCGAGCACGGTGCCGACGGGGTAGCGGTCGGCCACGAGGAGCATCTCCATGACGGTCTCGACGACGATGCCGTGCACCTCCTCGGGCGTCCCGCCGAAGTCGAGCCACCCGCCCCGCGCGAGGCTGTCGCGGAACGCCAGCACGAGGTCGTCGAGCGAGCCCTCCCACTCGACCACCTGCGCCGTCGTCGTCGCGCGCTCGGAGTGCAGCCCGGCGAACGCCCGGCCGCACCCGCAGCCGCGACCCGTCCCGCGCAGGTCGCTCGCGCAGATCACCCCGAACATGACGAGCTCGCCGGGGATCGTCCAGGAGTAGTCGTCCTCCCGGTCGCCCTGGGTCCGCTCCGTCGCCACCAGCACGCGCATCGCACCCTCCGTCCTCGCCGCCCTCCTTCGGGGGCTCGAACGCTAGTTCGAGGGTCCGACACCCGGCCACGCGTCGTGCACGGCCACGCGCGGCCGGGCGTGGTCGCCGGGCGCGCCACCGGGGCGTCCGCGGCCCCGACCCCGCGCTACCCGGCCGCGCGCACCACCAGCTCGCGGATGCGCGCGGCGACCTCGTCGGTCAGCGCAGTGACGGCGTACGCCGTCGGCCACATGTCGCCGTCGTCGAGGCGGGCCGGGTCGTTGAAGCCGAGGGTCGCGTAGCGGGAGGAGAACTTGCCCGCGTCCTGGAAGAAGAGGACGACCTTGCCGTCCCGCGCGTAGGCCGGCATCCCGTACCACGTGCGCGGCTGGAGGTCCGGCGCGGCCTCGCGCACGATCGCGTGGATGCCCTCGGCGAGCACACGGTCCGGCTCGGCCATCCCGGCGATCTTCGCGAGCACGTCCGCCTCGCCGTCGGCCTTGCCCTTGGCCCGCCTCCGCTCGGCCTGCACCTCGCGGGCCCGTTCCTTCATCGCGGCGCGCTCCTCGGCGCTGAACGCCGCGCCCTCGCCGCGCGCCGCCCGGCCGGTCTTCGTGTCGCTCATCGGGTCCTCCTCAGGTCGTTCGGTGCGGCCAGCGTAGGAACGGCCGCCCGGCCGCGCTTCTCGGATCCTGATCGATCGCCCGACGCCGGACCCACCCGACGCCGGCGCCGCCCGACGGCGTGCCTCACCCCGCGGCGGCCCGGGCGGCCCCCTCGACGCGCGCCACGTACGCGGGCCACCACTCGGCGTCGACGTCCGGCAGGTTCGGCGCCTGGCGGAGCAGGCCGACGGCGCCGTCGATGGTCTCCCGCAGGATGTCGGCCTGGCCGGCGTGCCGGTGGGTCTCGGTCGCCATGTGCACGAGCGGCCGGTGCAGGGTCACGTCCGCGCCGCCGTCGCCCCACCAGGCCACGTGCCCGACGGCGTCGAGCGGCAGCGCCTCGATCGTCGCGTCCGAGTGGGCCCAGGCGCGCTCCGCGAGCCCGAGCACGTCGGCGCGCGTGACGTCCGCGGGGACCCAGAAGTCCGCGTTGGGCTCGGCGTCGTCGTCGAACCAGGGCAGCGGCTCACCGAACGGTCGCCCGAAGCACTCGCCGAAGTACCCGACGTCGACGCTCGCCACGTGCTTGACCAGCCCCAGCAGGTTGAGCCCCGTCGGGGTGAGCGGGCGCCGGGCGTCGTACTCGCTCAGCCCGTCGAGCTTCCACACGAGCGCCTCGCGCGCGCCGCGCAGGTACGCGTGCAGGTTCGTCTTCATCGGGGCGGTGTCGGGCACCGCGTCCTCCGTCCGTCCTCGGGTGCGGACCAGTCTGGGCCGTCGCCGTCCGCCTCGCCCGACGGCGCCCCCGCGCGACGCCGCTGCCCACCGGCCGCCGGGCGCCGCCCTCAGTACCGCAGCACGCCGTCCTCGTCGAACTCGGCGGGCCGCACGTCGACGACCCAGGACCTGTCGATCGGCCCGTAGATGTGCGGGTACAGCTCGCCGTCGCCGCCGTCCTCGAGCTCGAGGCGCACGCCCGCGTCGGTGATGAGCGCCTCGTCGAGCACGAGCACGCAGAGCGCCTCGGGGTCGTCGGCGTAGACGGCGCGCGCGACGGCCTGGACCTGCTCGGGGTAGGAGGCGTGGATGTAGCCCACCTCGTCGAGGGTCCGCCCGCGGGTGGAGACCCGGTAGGTCCCCTCCTCGAGCGCCCGGTGCCAGTCGGCCTGGTGTGCGATGTGGAGCACGTGCACGGGGCCCACCCTAGGCCGGTCGGTGCCGCCCGGGAGCGCGATCGCGGACCCTCGCCGGCGCGACCGCCGACCCCGGTCCGAGGGGTCCGGGACGCCGCCGGAGCGGCGTCCCGGGGGGAGGGGCGCGCCCGCCGGGCCGTGGAAAATCCCGCGCCGCCCGCCCGGTGTGGGGGAGTTCGGCCGGGTGCGCCCGCTTCGCCCGAACCGGGGTCGCCGACGACGGCCTCCGTCGCCGGGGGTGGCGGACGGCGCTTTGCGACGGCGGTTCCCGAGGTCGAAGGTGGCCGTGTCAACGGATTTCGGCGCGGGTGGCGTGCGGCGGCGCGTTGACCTGCGACGACGCTGAGATGGGCTGTCCCAGAGGATGAGATGTACCGGGTAGTATCGAAAAGGTAACGATCCGGAACTGCCTCTCGGCAGTGTCCCGTTTGCCCGGATCGGCGGCTGTACGCTCGCCGAATCCAAGGGTGGACGCCCCACACCCTCGCGTCTTCGTGCGCGTGTCCGGGGCCCCCGCCTCATCCGTCAGGAGGAACTTGTGAAGATCAGGCGAATCGGCGCCGTCGGCGCCATCGTCGCGACGAGCGCGCTGGTGCTCAGCGCGTGCGCGACCCCGCAGGGGGGCAGCGAGATCGTCGAGGACACCGCGGTGAGCGTCGGCTGGAACCAGCCGTTCTACTCGCAGAACAACCTCACCTCGATCGGCAACGCGACGACCAACGCGAACGTCCTGTACCTGACCAACCCGCTGTTCAACTACTACGACGGCGACCTCGAGCTGCAGCCGAACACGTCGGTGGGCACCTACAAGAAGATCAGCGACGACCCGCTCACCGTCGAGTACACGATCGCGGACGGCCTGACCTGGTCGGACGGCGTCCCCGTCGACGCGGCCGACCTGATCCTGGCGTGGGGTGCCCAGAACGACAAGTTCGACACCATCGAGCCGGAGACCGACGAGGAGGGCAACGTCACCAACCAGGACGAGGGCGTCTACTTCGACAGCTCGTCCAACGGCATCAACCTCATCTCGCAGAACCCGGAGATCTCCGACGACGGCAAGACCGTGACGTTCGTCTACGACGAGCCGCGGGCCGACTGGGAGGTCACGATCGTGCCGTCGCCGATCGCCGCGCACGCCATCGCGAAGGTCGCGCTGGGCGTCGAGGTCGGCGAGGGTGACGACGCCGGCAAGGAAGGCAAGCAGCGCGTCATCGACGCCTTCTTCCAGAACAACGAGGCGGACCTCGCCAAGATCGCGAAGTCGTGGAACGAGGACTTCAACTTCAACTCGCTCCCGGACGACCCGCTGAAGTACCTGGCCTACGGCCCGTACGTCATGACGGACTTCGTCGAGAACCAGTACCTCACCCTGACGGCGCGCGACGACGTCTCGTGGGACCCGGCCCCCAAGGTCGAGTCGATCACCATCCGCTACACGGAGGACCCGCTCGCCTCGGTCACCGCTCTGCAGAACGGTGAGGTCGACCTCATCCAGCCGCAGTCCTCGGTCGACGTCATCTCGACGCTCGAGGGCATCGACGGCATCGAGTACACGACCCAGGAAGAGGGCACGTACGAGCACGTCGACGTGATCTTCAACAACGGCGGCCCGTTCGACCCGGCCTCCTACGGCGGCGACGAGGAGACCGCGCGCCTCGTGCGCCAGGCCTTCCTGCTCTCGGTGCCGCGCAACGAGATCCTCGAGAAGCTCATCCTCCCGCTCAACCCGGACGCCCAGCTGCGCAACTCGCACACCGTCGTCCCGGGTGCGCCGACGTACGACGACGTCGTGGCCAACAACGGCTCCGACTTCTACTCGGGCACGGACGAGGAGAACCGCGAGAAGGCCAAGGAGCTGCTCGCGCAGGCCGGCGTCGAGACGCCGATCGACGTGCGCTTCCTCTACGGCGCGTCCAACGTGCGTCGGGCGAACGAGTACGAGCTCATCGCGGCCTCGGCCGGCGAGGTCGGCTTCAACGTCATCGACGAGGGTGACGACGCCTGGGGCTCCCGCCTCACGGTGACCGACACCTACGACGCGTCGCTGTTCGGCTGGCAGTCCACGAGCACCTACGCGCTCAACGCCGAGGCGAACTTCGTCACCGGTGGCATCAACAACTTCGGTGGGTACTCCTCGCAGGAGATGGACGACCTGTGGGCGACCCTGAGCACCAACACCGACCCCGAGGTCGAGAAGGAGCTCATCATCGAGATCGAGTCGCTCCTGAACGAGGAGGGCTTCTCGATCCCGATCTTCCAGTTCCCGGGTGTGGTCGCGTGGCGGAGCGCCCTCGAGGGCGTGTCCTTCATCCCGCTCTCGCCGACCATCTTCTGGAACTACTGGGAGTGGGAGATCAGC
>JAAZAC010000287.1 GCA_012514545.1 Actinomycetales bacterium
CGCGACGCCGTGGAGCGGGACACACCCGCGCGGCGCGCGACCTCCTCGAGCGTCGGGGCGTGGGGCGGGCGCCCCGACCCCGCCGGGCCGCGTCGCGGCTGCGTGTCTGCCGTCATCGGCTGGACCTCTCCTCCCACGGCAGCCCGTTCCGGGCCGCCACCTGTGCATACCACTCGCCCGACGCCTTCACGGTCCGACGCTGCGTCGCGAAGTCCACGTGCACGATCCCGAACCGGCGCGTGTAGCCCCACGTCCACTCGAAGTTGTCCAGCAGCGACCAGACGAAGAACGCGCGGACGTCGGCGCCGGCCGCGACGGCGTCGGCGACCGCCCGCACGTGGGCGTCGAGGAACGCGCGACGTTCGGGGTCGTCGACCCGGCCGTCGGGACCGACGACGTCATCGTAGGCGGCGCCGGTCTCCGTCACCGCCAGCGCGACGCCGGCCGGGCCCGTGTACTCCTCCTGGAGCCGCCGCAGCAGCCGCGTGAGGCCCTCCGGCTGGACCTCCCAGCCCATCGGCGTCTGCGGCAGGCCGCGCGGGACGCGGTGGATGCCGTCCGCGGCGGGCAGGGGGCTGCCGACCGGGCGGGCGACCGGCGCGAGGCCGTGCAGCGGGGTCGCGGGCGCGCGCCGGCTCACGGCCTGCCCGTGGTAGTAGTTCACGCCCAGCACGTCGATGGGGGTGGCGATGACGTCGAGGTCCCGGTCGCGGACGTGCTCGAGCAGGCCGAGGTGCGCGGTGTCCGCGAGGACGTCGTCGGGGTAGCGGCCCCGGAACAGCGGGTCGAGGAAGATCCGGTTCCACTGGCCGTCGACGCGCCGGGCGGCGTCGACGTCGTCGGGGTCGTCCGGGTCGGCGGGGTCCGTGACGTCGAGGTTGAGGCTGATGGCGACCCGCGCCCCCGGGTCCCGCGCGCGCAGCTCCGCGGCGACCGTGCCGTGGGCGAGCAGGAGGTGGTGGACGGCGGCCATCGCCGCGCGGAAGTCGCGCCGGCCGGGGGCGTGCTGCCCGTTGCCGTAGCCGAGGTACGCCGAGCACCAGGGCTCGTTGAGCGTCGTCCAGACGGCGACCCGGTCGCCGAGGGCGTCGTGCACCGTGAGGGCGAAGTCCGCGAAGCGGGCGGCGGTGGTGCGCTCGGCCCAGCCGCCCTGGTCCTCGACCGCCTGCGGCATGTCCCAGTGGTAGAGCGTCACCCAGGGCGCGACGCCCGCCTCGAGCAGGTGGTCGACGAGCCGGGAGTAGTAGTCGAGGCCCGCGCGGTTGACGGGCCCGCCGTCGGGCCGCACGCGCGCCCACGAGACGGAGAAGCGGTACGCGCCCAGCCCGAGCGCGCGCAGCAGCGCGACGTCCTCCGCCCAACGGTGGTAGCTGTCGCACGCGACCTCGCCGTCGTGGTCGCCGGTGACGGCGCCCGGCACGCGGCAGAAGGCGTCCCAGATGGAGTCGCGCCGCCCGTCGAGGTGGGCGGCGCCCTCGATCTGGAAGGCCGCCGTCGACGCGCCCCAGACGAAGTCGGACCGCAGCGGAGAGGCTGCAGTCGTCATCGGTCCGTCCTGCCTCGATGGCCGGCGCCGCGGCGCGAGCCGTGCTGTGCCGTTCCCTGCGGTGGTACGACGCGCTGCGTGAGAGCGATCCCACGGGCGGAGCCATCCTCATCCCGGGTGACGGCGGGTGTCAACACCGCCCACCCGGTCGGGTCAGCCCGGGTTCCCGGCGAGCCACGCCCGCCCCGCCTCCTCCTCCGCGTCCAGCGCGGCCTGCACCGCCCCCGCGGCCGCCTCCTCGATCGCCGCCGCGACGAACGGCACCGAGGCCTTGAGGTCGCCGTCGACGAGCACCTCGGCACCCTCCGCCGTCGGGCCCAGGCGCAGGCGGCCGGTGAACCGCACCGGCGCGCCGACGATCTCCACGACCACGCTCCCGCGTCGCTCGCCGTCGGCGGGCGGCTCCCACGCCTCGACGTGGCGGACCTCCAGCGTCGAGCCGACGAAGCCGCGGAACTGCGCGGGGATCGCGTCGGTGGGCATGCGCCGCCGCGCGGTCACGGTGAAGCCGGTCCGCGGGTCCCCGACCACCTCCGCGTGCTGGTCGAGCGCGCCCGAGCGGCGCAGCTTGTCCTCCACGAAGGCGACGTCCGCCATCATCGCGGCGACGCGCGCGGGGTCGGCGTCGTAGCGCAGGGCGGCGCGCAGGTGCACGAGGGCCTCCGGATGAGAGACGTGGGCGCTGACCAGGAGGCTAACAAGGTCCCGAACTCCTGCACCTAGGCTTGCGCCGTGTCCACCCTCGGCGACCTCATCGCGCGCCACGGTGCGCTCCCGCCCCGGGACGTGGAGTGGCTCCACCTCCTCGTGGGCGACTGGCAGCTCATCGCCGACCTCGCCTTCGCCGACCTGGTCCTCTGGCTCCCGACGGCGGCCGGCGGCTTCGTCGCCGTGGCCCAGGCCCGGCCGTCCACCAGCGCCACCGTGCACTACGACGACGTCGTCGGCTCGATGGCGCCCGAGGGCCTGCGGCCCCAGCTCGAGCGGGCGATCGCCGACGTCGCGATCCAGCGCTCGCGCGAGCCGCGCTGGTTCGGCACGTACGCGGTGCGCGAGGAGGCCGTGCCCGTCGTGCACGAGGGCCGCGCGATCGCCGTCGTCGCCCGGCAGACCAACCTCGGCGGGGTGCGCACGCCCAGCCGGCTCGAGCTCAACTACGTCGAGGCGGCCGACGACCTGCTCGGCATGGTCTCGCGGGGCGAGTTCCCGTCGCCCGACTCGGCGACGGGCCCGCGGCGCGGCGCCCCGCGCGTCGGGGACGGCCTCATCCGGCTGAACTCCGAGGGCGAGGTCCTCTACGCGAGCCCGAACGCGCTGTCGTGCTTCCACCGGCTCGGCGTGCTCGGCTCGCTCGTCGGCCAGTCCCTCGCCCAGGTGACCACCGCGCTCCTGGAGGACCACTCCGCCGTCGACGAGTCGCTGCCGCTCGTCGTCATGGGCCGCGCCCCCTGGCGGACCGACATCGAGGCGCGCGGCGTGTGCATCTCGCTGCGCGCCGTGCCGCTGGTGGAGCGGGGGCAGCGGATCGGCGCGGTGCTGCTGTGCCGGGACGTCTCCGAGCTGCGGCGCCGCGAGCGCGAGCTGCTCTCCAAGGAGGCGACGATCCGGGAGATCCACCACCGCGTGAAGAACAACCTGCAGACCGTGGCGGCGCTGCTGCGGCTGCAGGCGCGGCGGGTGCAGTCCCCGGAGGCCCGGGCCGCGCTCGAGGAGGCGATGCGCCGGGTCTCGACGATCGCGCTCGTGCACGAGACGCTCAGCCAGGCGCTCGACGAGGCCGTCGACTTCGACGAGCTCGTCGACCGCAGCCTCCGGCTCGCCGCCGACGTCGCGTCGGCCGGCCAGGTGCCCGTGCGCACCGTGCGCACGGGCACGTTCGGCATGGTGCCCGCGGAGGGGGCGACGGCGCTCGCGCTCGTCCTCACCGAGCTCGTCACGAACGCCGTCGAGCACGGCCTCGCGCGCAGCGGCGGGGGCACCGTCGAGGTGATCGCGGAGCGGTCGGGGGCCCACCTGCGCACCGTCGTCAGCGACGACGGCGCGGGCGTGGACCCGGAGCACGGGCCCATGAGCGGCCTGGGCACGCAGATCGTCGAGACGCTCGTGCGTCACGAGCTGCGGGGGAGCATCGAGTGGTCGCCGCGGCCCGGCGGCGGCACCCAGGTGGTCCTCGACATGGAGCTGCGGGACCGCCGGCGCGAGGCCTGACCGGGCCGGGACGGACGCCGACCCCGGGACCGCAGGGGGCGGGGGTCCCGGGGTCGGCGGGTCGGTGGGGGGTCAGCCCGCGCGGCGGGCGCGCGCGGTGCGCCGCTTGAGGGCGCGGCGCTCGTCCTCGGAGAGGCCGCCCCAGACGCCGGCGTCCTGGCCGGTGTCGAGCGCCCACTTCAGGCACACGTCGATCACGGGGCAGCGGTGGCACACGGCCTTCGCGTCCTCGATCTGCTGCAGGGCCGGACCGGTGTTGCCGATCGGGAAGAACAGCTCGGGGTCCTCGTCGAGGCAGGCAGCGCGGTGGCGCCAGTCCATCAGGTAGCTCCTCCAGGCACACGTCTGGGCAGGCCCCGGTCCGGGGTGTCCATCCGTGAGGGAATCGATAGGTGAACGTCCTATGACTGCAACAAGGTTCACACGGTCTCTTCCGGGTGCACAAGAGGTAACGACTGTGTTTCGCCCCCGAAGGGGTGAGGCGTCGATCACATCGGTTCGAGAGCGTGACCTACGACCTAGGCTCGGGGCGTGAACGAGCGGACGACGCCGAGGACGAGCGGACCGCCCCCGGAGGGGTCGCCGGGCGGGTCTGCGGGCGGGTCTGCCGGCGGCGGGCGCCCCCCGCGCGTCGTCGACGCGGCGGTCGCGGGCGTGCTCCTCGAGGCGGTCGCCCTGGTGGCGGGCGCGGTCTGGGCGGTGGTCGAGCTCGTCACGGGGCGGGCGACGGCGACCGGCGCGGGCCTCGCCGTCTTCGCGCTGGCCGTCGCCGCGGTGCTCGTCGGGGCGGGCCGCGCGCTGCGCCGGGGCTCTCGGCGGGCGCGGGGCCCCGTCCTCACGTGGCAGCTGCTCCAGGCGGCGACGGCGCTGACGCTGCTCGGCATCGACGGGGCGCCGGCGGCGCTGCCCTGGGGCGCCGCGGTCGCGCTGGCGCTGGCGGTGGGCGTCGCGGCGGCCGTCCTCAGCCCGCCCGCGCTGCGGCACACCCTGGACGGGGGCGGGCGCGAGGGGTGATCCTGCGGCCGTGGTCGACCCGATCTCCAGCGCGGACCTGGCCGCCGTCGAGGCGGAGATCGCGGCGCTCGTCGTCGCCGCGGGGGAGCGGCACGCCGGGACGGGCACCGCGCTCGTCGAGGCCGTCGCCCGCCTCGCCCGCGACGCGGGGGCGCGACGGCTCTGGCTCGTGACGACGAACGACAACGTCGACGCGCTGCGGTTCTACCAGCGCCGCGGCTTCCGGCTCGCCGAGCTGCACGTCGGCGCGGTGGACGAGGCCCGGCGCCTCGAGCCCGCCATCCCCGCCGTCGGGGACCACGGCATCCCGATCCGCGACGAGCTCGTGCTCGAGCGGCCCCTGCGCTGAGGCGGCTCCGTCACGGCAGGGCGACCTGCACGGGGGTGACCGCCCCGCGCACGACGACGACGCCGCGCCCAGGGTGCCGCGGCCGTGCCGGGTCGGTGACCGCGGCGAGGTCGGCGCCGGCGACGTCGGCCGAGCCCGGCTCGGCGGGCGCCAGGACGACGACGGCGGCGCACGCCCGCAGCGCGGCGACCGCGCCCCGGTAGGCGGCCGCGGCGCGGTCGGTGCGGCAGGACGCGAGCACCGCGGGCGCCGACGCGTCGCCCGCCTCGGCCGCGAGGACCCAGTCGGCGAGCAGGTCGTCGAGCTCGGGGCTCGCCCGCGCGAGGACGTCGAGGTCGTCGACGACGACGGCGGCGGGCGGCCGGTCCCGGAGGGCGGCGAAGGCGCCTCGCCCCGAGCGCACGACGCGGGGGTGCGCGGCGAGCGGTCCGTCCGCGGCGACGACGAGCACCTCCGCAGGGGCGTGCCGGGCCAGCACCGCGAGCGCGGTCGACCGCCCCGTGCCCGCGGGGCCGACGACGAGCACGCCCGGGCGTGGGTCGACGGCCACGGGCGAGGCGTCGTCGCCGCCGACGCCCAGGGTCAGCACGCCCGGGGCCCCGTCCGTCAGCCCCACCAGAGGCACGCGGTCCGGGAGCGGGGCGAGGCGCAGCGGCGCGGCCGCGGGCGCGGTGGCCGGCGGCGCGAGGGGCAGCGCGACCTGGCACCGGGTGCCCTGGCAGACCCCGCGACCGGGCACCGAGCGGCCGCCCAGGTCCCGCGGGACGCCGAGCGCGGCGTCGTCCACCGGGTCGGCGACCGGGAGCGCGAGCCGGGCCGCGGCGAGGGGGAGGAGGTGCTGCACGTCGCGCGGGTGGCCCGTGAGCACGACGCCGAGCGCGCACCTGTCCGCGGCGCGCACCACGCGCTCGAGCAGGCCGTCGCCCGCGCCCCGCGGGAGCCGGGCCAGGGCCTCGCCCGCCGCCGCGACGTCGTCGACCACGAGGAGCGCAGGGGGCGCGGTCGGCGGCCGGTCGAGCAGGAGGGTCAGCAGGCGGGCCAGCCGGCGCGGGTCGTCCGGCCCGACGACGGTGCCCAGGCACGCGTGCGGCGCGAGCGACCCGGCCGGCAGGCCGACCGCGTGCACCTCCCGGCCGGCTGCCAGGGCCGCGGTGGCCGCGCGCAGGGCCGCCGTCGTCCGGCCCGAGCGGCCGCGCCCGGCCACGACGAGCGCGCCGCGTCCGGCCCAGGTGAGCACTCCGCGCTCGCGCGCGCCCGGCGGGTCGGTCACGCCGAGGACGAGCGCGTCGTCGGCCTGGGCCACCGGGTCTGCCACGCGCGCGGGCAGCGGGGGCGACCACAGCGCCGGCGGGGCGGGCTCCCCGCGCCGCTCGGCCGCCGCGCGCGCGAGCCGCGCGAGGGCGGCGGCGTGCCGGGAGGAGGGCGCCGCGTCGTCGGGCGCGGTCCCGCGCGAGGGCCACGGCGCCGCCCTGCGCAGCGGCCCGGCCCCGGCCGGCAGCGCGGGCCACACGGCCTGGACCAGGGTCGGCGCCCCGGACCCGCGCCGCACCACCGCCCGGCCGGGGGCGTCCGGCGGGAGGCGGGCGGCGTCGGGCACGTCGACGACGTCCACGGAGTCCGCGGCGTCCGTGACCCGCAGGCAGATCCGCAGCGCGAGGTTGGCGCGCATCTGCGCGGTCACGGCGCCGCCGGGACGCTGCGTGGCCAGCACGAGGTGCATGCCGAGCGAGCGCCCCTGCGCCGCGAGGCGCACGAGCGCCGGGACGAAGTCCGGCAGGTCCTCGGCGAGCGCGCGGAACTCGTCGACGACGACGAGCAGGCGCGGCAGGGGCGCGACGCCCGCGGGCGCGCCGGGGCCGCGCAGGGCGGCGACGTCCCCGACGCCCGCCGCGGCCAGGACCGCCTCGCGCCGGCGCAGCTCCGCCGCGAGCGCCTCGAGCGCGCGGACCGCCTGCTCGCGGTCGAGGTCCGTGACCCGCCCGACGACGTGCGGCAGCTCCCAGCAGGGGCCGAGCCCGGCGCCGCCCTTGAAGTCGAGCAGGACGAGCGCCAGCTCGCCGGGCGGGTGGCGCAGCGCCAGGCCCAGCACGAGCGCCTGGAGCAGCTCGGACTTGCCCGCGCCCGTGGTGCCCGCGACGAGGGCGTGCGGCCCGTCGGCGACGAGGTCGAGCCACGCGCGCCCCGGGCCCGCCGCGCCCGCCGCGACCCCGACGGGCGTGCGCAGCCCGCGGTCCGGCCCGCCCGCCCCGGCGCGCCACGCGGCGACGACCCCGTCCACGTCCGTGGGAAGCCCGACGTCGGCGGGGGAGACCCGGGTCGGCAGGGTGGCGCGCCGGCTCGCCCGCCCGGCGTCGCGCGCGGCCACCCGCCGGGCGTGCGCCTCCGCCCACGCCGGCGAGCCCAGCGGCACCGCGACGGCCCGCGGCCCGCCCGGTCCCGTGAGCACGCCCGCCGGCGCCGGGGCCGCCGGGCCCGGCGCGGCGACGCGCAGCACCCACCGGCACCACGGCGGGGCGGCGTCGTCGAGCACGACGACGGCCCGGTCCCCGCCCGTGGCGCGCAGCCACCAGCGCTCCAGCGCCGTCCGGTGCCGGGCGAGCCCGTCGGCCACGACGAGGTGCGGGCCGCCGGGCGGCGGGCCGTCCGGCCCGGCGAGCCGGTCGCCGAGCCAGCGGGCCCACCGCCAGTCGTCGGTGGCGGCCGGGTCGAGCCGCAGGTCGAGGGCCAGGTCGGGGTGCAGGACGGCGGCGCCCGCGAGCGCGCGCCCCACGGCCCGCCGCGTGCCCGCGTCGCCGACGACGGCGAGCCCCTCCGCCGCGAGGGCCCACCAGGGCGGCAGGTCGCGGTGGCCGCGGCCGAGCAGGACCGTCGCGGCGGCCGCGTCGGGGCCGAGGTCGGC
>JAAZAC010000041.1 GCA_012514545.1 Actinomycetales bacterium
GGCCGCAGCCACGCCTCGTTCCGCGCGCGCAGGGCGAGCCAGGCCGGCCCGTCGGCCCGGCGCAGCGGCCGCAGGACGACGTCGTCCTCGCGCAGGACCGCCGGCCAGCCCCGCGCCATCAGGGCTCCAGGACCACGCAGGGCACGACGTCGCCGGCGTGGACCGTCGTCGTCTCCTCCGGGACGACGACGAGCGCGTTCGCCCGGGCGAGCGCGGCGAGCGACGGCGCGTCCGGGTCGAGGGCGGTCACCGTGTACCCCTCCGCCGGGCTCCCGACGACGGACGCCGGCACGGCCTGGGTGAGCCCGGCCGGGGAGGCCCACGGGTGGGTGACCGCCGCCCGGACCGACGGGCGGAAGACGGTCCGCCGGCCCGCCATCGTGCGCAGCGCGGGCCGCAGGAAGAGCTCGAACGCGACGAGCGCCGCCACGGGGTGGCCGGGGATCCCGGCGACGAGCACGCGCGCGTCGGCGCCGTCGCCCGCCGCGTGGCCGAACGCCATCCGGCCGCCCGGGGTGAGGGCGAGCTGGTCGATGCGGACGTCGGGCAGCCCGGCCAGCACGTCCCCCACCGTGTCGAACGGGCCGGCCGAGAGGCCGCCCACGAGGAGCAGGAGGTCGGCGCGGACGAGCTGGTCGGCGACGACCTCGCGGAGCTCGGCCCGGTCGTCGGCGACGGGCCCCACGCGGACCGCGCTGGCCCCGGCCTCCCGGGCGGCCGCGACGAGGGCCTGGGCGTCGGCGTCGTGCACGCCGCCGTCGGGCAGGCGGCGGCCGGGCTCGACCAGCTCGTCCCCGACGGTGACGACGACGACGCGGGGCGTGGGGTGCACCCACAGCCGGCTGCAGCCGACGGCCGCCGCGAGGGCGAGGTGCCGGGGACCGACGCGGGTGCCCGCGGCGAGCACCGTGGCGCCCGCGCGCGCGTCCTGCCCCGCCCGGCGGATCCCCGCCCCGGGGTCGACGCCCGCGCGGACCTGCACGTGCGCGCGGCCGCGGTCCGTCTGCTCGAGCGGGACCACCGTGTCCGCGCCGAGGGGCAGCGGCGCGCCCGCGGCCACGAGCACGGCCGTCCCGGGCACGTGCCGCACCGGTCCGGCGCCGACGGGCGCGTCGTCGACCACCGGCAGCCGCGCCTCCTGCCAGGGCGGCGCGTCGGCCCCGCGCACCGCGTAGCCGTCGTACGCGGCGAGGTCGAGCGCCGGCACGTCGCGCTCCGCCACGACGTCGCGCGCGAGGACGCAGCCGTCGGCGTCCGCGAGCACGACGTCGAGGGGGGCCATGGGCGCGGCCGCCGCGAGGACCGCCGAGAGCTGGTCGGCGACGGACCTCATCGCCCCTCCGCCGGGCCGCGTGCGGTCACTGCCAGCTGTCCACGTACTCCACGAGCCAGTCGCGGAAGTCCTCGCCGAGGTCGGGGCGCTCGCAGGCGATCTGCACGACGGCCTTGAGGTAGTCGAGCCGGTCGCCCGTGTCGTACCGCCGCCCGCGGAACACCACGCCGTGCACGCCCCCGCCCTGCTCGGCGGGCATCTCCGCGAGCGTGGCGAGCGCGTCCGTCAGCTGGATCTCGCCCGCGCGGCCCGGCCCGGTGTGCTCGAGGACGCCGAAGACCGCCGGGTGCAGCACGTAGCGGCCGATGACGGCGAGGTTGCTCGGCGCGCGCGCCGGGTCCGGCTTCTCCACCAGCCCGGTGACGCGGACGTGCCGCGGGTCCTCGCCGGGGAGCGGCTCGACCGCGGCGCAGCCGTACGCCTCGACCTGGTCGGGCTCGACCTCGAGCAGCGCCACGACCGACCCGCCCGTGCGGGCCTGCAGCTCGATCATCTCGGGCAGCAGGGGGTCGCGCTCGTCGATGAGGTCGTCGCCGAGGAGGACGGCGAACGGCTCGTCGCCCACGTGGTACCGCGCGCACAGCACCGCGTGGCCGAGGCCCTTCGGCGGCTGGCCCTGCCGCACGAAGTGGACGTTGCCGAGCTCGGTCGCGCGCCGCACCTGCGCGAGGCGGTACTCGTCGCCCTTGGCCTCGAGGATCGCCTCGAGCTCCGGCACGGCGTCGAAGTGGTCGTCGAGGCTGCGCTTCGACCGGCCCGTGATCATGAGGATGTCCGCCAGGCCCGCCCGGACGGCCTCCTCCACCACGTACTGGATCGCCGGCTTGTCGACGATCGGCAGCATCTCCTTGGGCGTCGACTTCGTCGCCGGGAGGAATCGCGTGCCCAGGCCCGCTGCGGGGATGACGGCTTTGCGGATGCTCATGCCTGGCAGGCTAGCGCCGCCGCCACCCCGGGGCCGCCCTTCCCGGCCAACTCGCGGCTCGGCGCGCCCGGCGCGCGGGCCCCGGGGTGGTTACCGACGAGTTCTTTGCCATGATGTGACCATGCGCAGGTCCGCCCAGCCGTACCCCCCGCACGTGCCTGGGTTGGAGGTCACCGACCTCAAGGAGCAGCTGCGCCGGGCCATCCGGGCGGAGCGGGCCCGCCGCAGCCCGCGCGCGCTCGCGGCCGCCGCGGAGGACCTGGCGCGCGTCGTCACCGAGATCCCCGCGGTCGCGACGGCGGACTGCCTCGCCGCGTACGTCGCCCGGCCGACCGAGCCGCCCACGATGCCGCTCCTCGAGCGCCTCGCCGCGCGGGGCGCCCGGATCCTCCTGCCGGTGCTGGGCGCCGGCCTGCGCCGCGACTGGGCGTGGTACCGCGGCAGCGCCGACCTCCAGGTGCGCGCGCCGGGCCGACCCGCCGAGCCCGCCGGCCCCACGCTCGGCCCCGACGCCGTCGCCGAGGCCCAGGCGATCATCGCCCCCGCCCTCGCGGTCGACACCGCCGGCGGACGGCTCGGGCAGGGCGGCGGCTGGTACGACCGCGTGCTGCGCCACGCGCCCGCGAGCGCCGTCGTCATCGCCCTGGTCTTCGAGGAGGAGCTCTACGACGCCGAGGAGCGCCCCCTGCCGCGCGAGCCGCACGACCGCGCGGTGGACATCGTCGCGACGCCGTCGGGGTGGCGGTGGCTCAGGGAGCCGGACGAAGGGTGAGCTCGCGGGACGCCGCGTCCCGCACCGCCTCGCGCGAGAACGGCCACGGGAAGGTGTCGCCCCGCGCCCAGGCGGCGAACTGGTCGGTGTAGTGCACGCTGCCGGGGTGCCCGGACGTGCCCGTGGACGCCACCCACGTCGACGCGTCCGGGTCGCCGAGGTCGACGACCATGCGCATCGCCGGGCCCGCGGTCACCTCGAACGAGCCCGAGGCGGCGTCCCACGCCATCGCGTTGACGATCGAGGAGCCGCCCGGCACGGCCAGCGGCCGCGGGTTGACGAGCTCGCGCACGGGCGCGGGCACGGACGGCCCGCCGAGCACCGCGTGCTGCGGCGCGGCGACGTGCAGGCGGCCCCACTGCCACGCGGTGGCGTCCTTGCCGAGCTGCACGGTCAGCTCGAGCCGCGCCGTCTCGAGCGCGCGCGCGAGCAGCTCGTCCCGGCTCTCGACGACGTTGACCGTCCGCCGGTCGTCCCACCAGGGGCTGTCCGGCTCGTCGAGCAGCCCGACGACGACCTGCAGCCACCGGCTCCCGCCGTCGGGCCACGCGGCCTCGGGCAGGTCGTCCTGGAACGTCAGCTCCAGCAGCGTGGACCACACGGCCGCGAAGTACGCCGCGGCGGCCGAGTCCGCCGTCATCCGGCGGTCCCAGTCCCGCAGGAGGTCGACGGCCTCCTTGGTGAACGCGTCGACGGGCGCGCCGAGCAGCGCCGGCACGAGCGCCTCCGCGAACGGGCTCCAGCTGTCCAGCTGGATCGCGGCGGTGACCTCGGCGTCGATCGGCACGCCGTCCGCGATCGCCTCGTCGAGGAGAGTGCGGATGCGCTGGGAGCGGAACCCGTAGTCCCAGTCGACGCCGAGGAACGGGCTCGTGCCCTGCGGGGTCACCGCCTGGTTCGCCGCGACGACGTAGCCCTCGGGCGGGTCGAGCGCGCGGGGCAGGTCCTCGGGCGGCACGAACCCCGCCCAGTCGTAGCGGGAGTCCCACCCGGGCCGCGGCCACGTGCCGTCCGACGGCACGGGTCCGTCCACGACCCGCGACCGCAGCGGGATCAGCCCGGGCGCCTGGTAGCCGATGTGCCCGTCCGCCGTCGCGAAGACGATGTTCTGCGCGGGCACGGCGAACAGCGCGGCGGCGGCCGCGACGTCGTCGGCGTCGGCGGCGGCGTTGAGGGCGAAGACGGCGTCGGCCGTGCGGCCGGGCTGCAGCGCGGTCCAGCCGAGGGCGACCTCCGTGCCGGGCCGCGGGCTCGCCGGCGTCGGCGACCCGGCGAGCGAGCGGATGTCGAGGACCTCCGAGACGAGCGGCCCGTGCACCGTCGAGCGGACCTCGATCTCGACGGGGTCGGCGCCGTTCACCTCGATCGTCTCGGTGCGCACGTCGAGCGGGACCTGCTCGCCGTCGCGCAGGTACGTGCCCGCCTCGGCGTCCACCCGCTCGAGGAAGAAGTCCGTGACGTCGGCGCCCATGTTCGTCAGGCCCCAGGCGAGGTCGGCGTTCCGGCCGATGATGACGCCCGGGAAGCCCGCGAACGTGAAGCCGGCCACGTCGAACGGGCAGCGCGGGCCGACGTCGGTGCAGCGCAGCCCCATCTGCATGAAGATGCCGGGCGCCGACAGCGACAGGTGCGGGTCGTTGGCGAGCAGGGGCGCGCCGCTCGCGGTGTGCTCGCCCGACACGGCCCAGGAGTTCGACCCGACGCCGTCGCCCTCGCCGACGAGCGTGGGCACCGCGTCGAGCGCCGCGGCGGCCGAGGCCAGGGCCCGCTCGAGGTCCGGGGCGTCCAGGGCGGCCGCCTGCACGGCGCGCGCCTCCGTGGCGTCCGCGTCGACGACGGCGGACACCGGCTCGGCGGGCGCGACGATCGGCGTGTGCTCATCCTGCGGGTAGCGCGGGAAGAGCTGCTCGACGGTGGCGACGTCGCGGACGGTCGCGTAGGCGAGGCCCCGCGCGAGCTCCTCGTCGTAGTTGGCGCGCAGGTCCCAGGCCATCGCCTTGAGCCAGGCGAGCGAGTCGACCGGGTCCCACGGCTCGGGCTCGCCGACGTCGACCTGCAGGCCCAGCACCGTGTACTCGAACGCGAGTCCCTGGCTCCCGTGGTCGGCGAGGTAGGCGTTGACGCCGTCGGCGTACGCCTCGAGGTAGCGGCGGGTCGCCGGGTCGAGCAGCGACCACTCCTCCTCCGCCACGCGGCGCCAGCCGAACGTGCGGATGACGCGGTCGGCGGCGAGGGCGTCCTCGTTCTCGCCGACGAGCTCGGACAGGCGGCCGGCCGTCACGTGCCGCCGGTAGTCCATCTCGAAGAACCGGTCCTGCGCGTGGACGTAGCCCTGCGCCGCGAAGAGGTCCTCCGCGGTCGAGGCCTCGATCGTGGGGACGCCGCGCGCGTCGCGGAGCACCCGCACCTCGTCCTCGAGGCCGGGGACCTGGACGGTGCCCGCGTGGTCGGGCAGGGGGCGCCGGACGACGGCCGCGGCCACCGCGACCACCGCGGCCAGCGCGAGGACGGCGGCGAGGGCCACGACGAGCAGGGCACGGAGCGCGCGGCTTCGGGGCACGCCTTGGAGGGTAGTCGTTCGCCCCTGCCCGGTCCCGGCGGCGCCGCCGGGCGGGAATGCACGGGGGCGGCCGAGCGTCGTACAGTTGGCACTCAGCTGGGCCGAGTGCCAGGCGAGCGCCGCCGTGGCGCCGCCCGAGGCGACCTGGGAGGGACCGTGCCGACGTACTCCTACGCGTGCACCGCGTGCGGGCACCGCTTCGACGCGCAGCAGTCGTTCGAGGACCCGGCGCTCACCGAGTGCCCCGAGTGCGCCGGCCGCCTGCGCAAGCTCTTCTCCGCCGTCGGCGTCGTGTTCAAGGGGTCGGGCTTCTACCGGACCGACTCGCGGTCCAACGGCTCCATCCCCGCGGGCCGCAAGGCCGAGCCGGCCGCGAGCGGCAGCGGGTCGTCCTCGGGCTCGTCGAGCTCGTCCTCGGCCTCGACCTCGACGTCGTCCTCGTCCTCCTCGTCGGCGGCCGCCGCCTCCTGAGCGCGCCTCGGCGGCCGCCGCCTCCTGAGCGCGCCCGCCCGAGCCCCCTCCGGGACCGCCCTCCCGAGCCGGCCCGTCCACCGGTCCCCGGCCGCCCGCCGCGTCCCCCGCACCGCCGGCCCGCGCGCCGACGTCGTGGCCGCCAGCCGTAGCGTCCCGGGGTGACGTTCGCCCTCGCGCTCCGCGTCCTGGCCTGGCGCCTGCGCCCGCTGCTGCTGGCGCTCGGCCTCGTGCTCGCGTGCGCCGCGGCCGCCCGGCTCGCCGCTCCCCCGCCCGGCCCGACGGCCGCCGTGGTCGTCGCCCGCGCGGACCTGACCGCCGGGCACGCCCTCACCGCCGACGACCTGCGCACCGTCCGCCTGCCCTCGCGTCTCGCGCCCGGGGGCGCCGCCGCCGACCCCGGCGCCCTGGTGGGCGAGCACCTCGCCGTCGACGTGCCGCGCGGCCTGCCCGTCGTCGCCGCCCACCTCGCGGGCTCGCGCTTCGCCCGGCCCGCGCCGCCGGGGACCGTCGCCGTCCCCGTCCACCTCGCCGACGACGCCGTCGCCGCCCTGCTGCGGCCCGGCGACCGCGTCGACCTCGTCGCGGGCGCCGACGCGTGGGCCCCCGACCCCCGGCCCGAGGTGCTCGCGGAGGCGGCGCTCGTGCTCGAGGTCCGGACCGGCACGGCCGAGCCGGCAGGCGGCCTCGCCCTCGGGCTCGCGGCGGCCGAGCCGGAGCCGCTCGTCGTCGTCGCCGTCCCGCCGGACGCCGGGCACCGGATCGCGGCGGCGGCCGCGGGAGCCGTCGGCGCGGTCCTCGTGCAAGGATCCTGAACGGCGGGCCCTCCGCCACCGTCGACAAGGGGGTCACCCATGCTGCAGGGCTTCAAGGACTTCATCGCCCGGGGCAACGCGATCGAGATGGCCGTCGGCATCGTGCTCGGCCTCGCGTTCACCGAGGTCGTCAACGCCGTCGTGGACGGGCTCATCACCCCGCTCATCGCCGCCATGGGTGGCGTGCCCGACCTCAGCGAGCTCTGGATGTTCGAGCTCAACGAGGCCGTGTTCTCGATCGGCGCGATCCTCGGCGCGATCATCAACTTCCTCATCGTCGCGGCGGCGCTCTACTTCGTCATCGTCATGCCGCTGAACAAGCTCGCCGAGCGGCGCAAGCAGGGCGTCGAGCCCGAGCCCGAGGCCCCGGCCGAGGACGTGCGCCTGCTCCAGGAGATCCGCGACCTGCTGGCGACGCGCCGGGAGATCTAGTCGCGGCCCCAGTGCGGGGGCACCTCGCGCCGCAGGCGCTCGTCGTCGTCGGAGTCCGGGCGCTCCCCCCAGCCCACGTCGCTCTCGTCGGGGCTGCGGGGGAGCACCGGCTCGGCGGCGGGGTCCCGGGCGGGCTCGTGCGTCGCCGGGCGCACGGCCCGGCGCGGCCGGCGCGCGCCGCGGCCCGGACGCGGGTCCGGCCGCGGGCTCATCGGGTCCGGCGGACCGCCGCGTCGACGGCCGCGTCGATGCGGGCGCCGCGGCGGCGCACCCCCAGCTCGGCGCGCAGCGCGGCGGCGAGCTCGGCGTCGTCGCGCGGCACGCCGTCGGAGGCGATCCAGGCGACGAGGTCGTCGAGCTGGTCGTCCGTGTAGGCCGCGATCGGCAGGCCGGGCTCGACGTCGGGCCGGGGGCCGCGCGGCCGGGCCGCGGGCACGTCCGCGCCGGTGTCGGTCGCCTCCACGGCCGACGGCGCTGCCACGACGGACGGCGCCGCGAGGGGCTCCGACGGCGAGGGCGCCGCCGGGTGTGCGGGCGCGGCGGGCGCGGCGGGCGCGGGGGGCGCGGGCACGGTCGGCACCGCCGCCTGCGTCGCGCGCCGCTCGTCGACCAGCCGCTGGTGCGCCTCGAGGACCGCGGCGCACACCGCCTCGGCCTCGGCCTGCGGGTCGAGGAACGCCGCCGCCGACCACACCTGGACGACCGTCCAGCCGAGCCGCTCGAGACGCTGCGGCACCTGCCGGTCGCGGACGCGCACGCTCGGCTCGGCGATGTACGCGTCGTCGTCGGTGAGCACGGCGACGAGCATGCGGTCGGGCTCGTCCGGGTGGCCGACGACGAGCGGGACCCGGTACCCGTCGCCCGTGCCGTGGTCGACGTCGACGACGAGGCCCATGCGCCACAGACGCTCGGCGAGGTCGAGGACGAGGCGGTCGGGCTCCGCGCCCGGGCGGGGCGCCGGCCGGCCGGCGGAGCCCGCCGCCGACCGCCGCTCGGCGAGCCGCAGCAGGTCCACGAGCAGCGTGGCGCCCGGCGCCTTGAGCCGCTCGGGGTCGAGGTCGGCCGCGGTGAAGCAGCTGACCACGGTGAGCCGCTCGCGCACCGCGGTGAGCGCGTCGAGCAGGGCAGCGTCGCCGCCGTCCTCGCTCAGCACGCCGAACCGGTGCAGCACGCGCCCGTGCGGCGTCTTGCCGAAGCCGACGGAGAGCACGACATGGTCGCGGACCAGACCCTGCGTCGCCCCGACCGGGACCACGCAGAACGGCTCCGACCGGCCCGGGGCGACCAGCTGCGCGACGGCCGGGTCGGCCGCGGCCTGCGCGACGGCGTCGCGCACGCGGTCCGCGGTCACCGCCGAGCCCGTGACGACCGCGAGCGACGCGCCCGGCCGCGTGCGGGCGTGCTCGACGACGAGGTCGACGACGCGGTCCACCTCGGCCGCCGTGCCCTCGACCAGCCCGTTCTCCGCGGGCATCCCGGCGCCGTCGACGACCTCGAGGCGCACGAGCCCGGCGTCGGACGGGAGCGGGGTGGGGCGCAGCCGCTCGCCGTAGCCGTGCTCGGCGAGGAACGCGGTGAGCGCGGGGTCGCGCCGGGCGGCGTCGGCGCGCAGGGCGATGCTCGGCAGCAGGCCCGACAGCGCCTCCAGCGCCGACCCGCGGGGGCAGCGCACGTCGCCGACGACGAGGACCTGGCGCCCGCGCGCGAGGGCCGGCACGACCTCCTCGAGCGGCAGGTGCCCGGCCGCGTCGAGGACGACGAGGTCCGCCTCGCGCCGCGGCGGCAGCAGGTGCGGGACGAGCATCGGCGAGGCGACGAGGCACGGGCGCAGGTGGCGGGCCACGTCGGGGTAGCGCTCGACCGCCTGGCGCAGCGTGCCGAACCGGCCCTCCACGACCTCGGCGAAGAGCTCCTGCGTCTGCGCGTCCGCCGCGCGCATCCGGGTGAGCACCGCGTCGCGCGCCGCGGCGTGCGCGAGCGCCGCGCGGTCGGCGAGGAAGCGCTCGTCGAGCGCGCGGAACTCGGCGACGAGCCGGGCCAGCGTGGCGCCGTCGTGGCCCGCGAGGGCCGGGTCCTCGGCGAGCAGCAGCTCGAAGACCGTGCTCCACCACGCCAGCTCGAGCTCCGCCGCCACGGCGCCCGCGGTGACCCGGCGGGCGGCGAGGTCGTCGAGGAGGTCGCCGAGGCCGCGCTGGCGCAGGCTGCGCAGGAGCGCGGTCCGCTCGGGCAGCGTGTCGAGGGCGGTGCGGTCGGCGAGCAGCCGCTCGAGCCGCCGCGTCAGCTCGTCCCAGGTCAGCGCCCCGAGGTCGCCGCCGGCGGGCGTGCCCTCGAGCACGGCCGCGAGCGCGTCGAGGTCCGCCCGCACCTCGCGGTGCTCGAGCTGGGTCGCCGCAAGGCCCTCGGGGATGCGCGGCCAGCCGCCGGCCGGGCAGTGCGCCCGCCACACCTCACGCTGCCGCTGCACCTCGAGCAGCGCGCCGTGCAGGTCCTCGACCGGGCGACCCGGCCGCAGCATGTCCTTGGCCTGCTTGCGCAGGCGGCGGCGGTGCGCGCCGCTCATCTCGATGCCGTGCTCCGCACGCCACGCGGCGGTGGCCGTCGCCGCGACGAGGTCCGCAGCGGACCGCTCGAACACGAGCGGCCGGAAGACGTCGAGGGCCGCCCGGACGCCGTCGAGCATGACGAGCTGCTCGGCCCAGGCGTCGGGGGTCTCGGCGGGCACGAGGCCCGTCTCCTCGGCCACGCGCGCCGCCTCGGCGCGCATCCGCGGCAGCGCCGCGAGGAGCCGCTCGGCGCGGGCCAGCGCCGCCCGCGCGCGGTCCGGCGTCGGCAGGTCGGCGCCGTACCACGCGGACGCCTGCGCGGCC
>JAAZAC010000042.1 GCA_012514545.1 Actinomycetales bacterium
GCGAGGTTGAGCGAGCGGCGCCCGGGCAGCATCGGGATGCGCACGCGGGCGGTCACGCGCGGGTGGGCGAGCACGTCGTCGGGCAGGCCGGTGGGCTCCGGGCCGAAGAGGAGGACGTCGCCGTCGGTGTAGGCCACGTCGGTGTGGCGGACGGTCCCGCGGGCGGTGAAGGCGAGGACGCGCGCGTCCGGAAGGGCGGCGAGGGCGGCCCCGAGGTCGGCGTGCACGACGACGTGCGCCATGTCGTGGTAGTCGAGGCCGGCGCGCCGCAGCCGGGGCTCGTCGAGCTCGAACAGCGGGTCGACGAGGTGCAGGCGGGCGCCGGTGGCCGCGACCATCCGGATCGCGTTGCCGGTGTTGCCCGCGATCCGGGGCTCGAGGAAGACGAGGTGCAGCACGTCAGCCCGCCGTCGGGATAGCGCCGCCCGGCGGGCGCGGGGGCGCGGTGCTCTCGCGCACGACGAGCTCGGTCGCCAGGTCGATGCGCAGGTTGCTCGGGGCCTCGCCGCGCGCGAGGTCGAGCACCATGCGCGCCGCCGTCGCCGCCATCTCCTGCAGCGGCTGACGGATCGTCGTCAGCGGCGGGCCGATCCACGCGGCGACGGGCAGGTCGTCGTAGCCGACGACCGACAGGTCCTCCGGCACGCGCAGGCCGCGCTCGCGGGCGGCGCGCAGCACCCCGAGGGCCTGCAGGTCGCTGCCGGCGAAGATCGCCGTCGGCGGCTCGGGGAGGTCGAGCAGGGCGGCGCCGTGCGTGTAGCCGCCGCCGACGAAGAAGTCCCCGTAGCGCACCAGCATCGGGTCGGCGGGCACGCCGGCCTCCTCGAGCGCCGACCGGTACCCGTCGACGCGGGCGCGGCTGCACATGACGTCCGCGGGGCCCGCGATGACGGCGATCCGCCGGTGCCCGAGCCCGAGCAGGTGCCGGGTGGCCGCGAGCCCGCCGTTCCAGTTGGCGGAGCCGACCGTCGGCACGTCCGTGGGCGGCTCGCCCGCCGTGTCGACGACGACGACGGGGATCGACCGGGCCGCGAGCTGGCGCCGCTGGGCGACGTCCAGGCCGGACAGCACGAGGATGACGCCGAGCGGCGGGCGGGCGAGGACGTCGTCGAGCCACTCCTGGGGCGGGCGGTGGGCGCCGCCCAGCTCCGACAGCACGACGCCGACCCGGGCGGCGGCGGCCACCTGCTCGACGCCCTTGATGAGCTCGACCGCCCACGCGAAGTCGAGCTCGTGGATGACCAGGTCGATGAGCCGCGCGCTCGAGCTGACCTTGGTGCGACGCCGCCGGTAGCCGTGCCGCTCGATGGCGGCCTCGACGCGCGCGCGGGTGGCCGCCGAGACGTCGGGGCGGCCGTTGAGCACCTTGGAGACCGTGGGCACGGACACCCCGGCCTCGCGCGCGATGGCGGAGATCGTCGTCGTCCGTGCCTCGTCGGCCACGTCGTCCCCCTGACGCTGTTGCGCGACCATGATCGCAACTTTCGGCTCACGCTAGCACCGGGCCCGCGGCGCGGCGAGAGGTCGTTCCTGCTCGACCACGGGTCGGTGGCCGGGCCCAGGATCCCGCCACGGCCGCCGCAGCGGGCGCGCGGTGGTGCGCGGAGTGTCGTCGTGCGCCGCGATACTTTCGCGCCGCCGCGCGCGGGACGGTCGCCGTCCCCGTCGGTGGCCCGGCGACGGCGTCCGCCCCGCTACCGTGACCTCCGTGCCCGCCGCCGACCCCCGCCCCGAGGACCCCGTCGAGCCCGCCGACCCTGCCGGGCCCGCCGACGTCGCCGAGTCCCCGGCCCCCCAGCCGCGGCCGCGCGCGTCCGTGGTCGCGGCCTGGTTCGTCGTCGTCGAGGCGCTGTTCGTCCTGACGACGGCGCCCGCCCTGGTGTGGCTGCTCGTCCTCGACTGGCGCGCGAGCGACCTCCCCCTCGCGGTCGCGCTGCTCATCCCGGTGGGCCCCGCGACCGCGGCGTCGGTGTTCGCGTGGCGCAAGCTCGCCGACGAGCCCGACCTCGGGCCGGTGCGCGCGTTCTGGCGGGGCTACCGGCTGGACTGGGCCGACGCCCTGCGCGTGTGGACCCCGGCGCTCGCCGTGCTCGCGGTCCTCGCCGTCAACCTCGTGAACCTGCGCGGCTCCGACCTGCCCGCGGTGTTCGGGGTGGTCGGCGGCGTGGTCGCGGTGATCGCGCTGGTGTGGACGGGCCACGCCCTCGTCGTGGTGTCGCTGTTCAGCTTCCGGTGGCGCGACGTGGCCCGCATCGGCACGTTCTTCCTCGTCTTCCGGTGGCGACCGACCCTCGGGCTGCTCGCGATCGCGGCGCTCGCCGGCGCGGTGGTGGTCCTCGTCGGCGCCTGGCTCCTGCTGCCCCTCGCGTCCGTGCTCACGTTCCTGCTCTGGTGGAACGCGCGGCCGCTCGTCGCGGAGATCCACCGGCGGTTCGTCGTCGGCGCGCCGGAGGCCCCGCAGCCCAAGCCCTGGCCCGGCCTGGACGCGGCGGACGCCGAGGAGACCGGCGCGGACGACGCCCCGGACGACGCGCGCGCCGACGGGTGATCGGTCCCGCCGACGGGGCCGGGGCTGTCGGTACCGTGACCCGTGTGGAGGAGTACTCGCCGTCGGCGTTCTCGGCCCCGCACTGGCGCACGTCCGACGACGCCGCCCCGCAGCCCGGGGAGCCCGCGCCCCCGGTGCGCGTCCGGCCGGCGCTGCCCGCCGACGTCCCGACCATCCGGGACCTCGTCGACGCGTACGCGCGCGAGCGGATCCTCCTGCCGAAGGAGCTCGTCGGGTACTACGAGGACGTCCAGGAGTTCGTCGTCGCCGTGGACGACGCCGACACGGTGGTCGGGTGCGGTGCGCTCCACGTCATGTGGGCCGACCTGGGCGAGGTCCGCACGCTCGCGGTGCGCCAGGACCTGCGGGGCCGCGGCATCGGGCACGCCCTGCTCGTCGCGCTGCTCGACCGGGCGCGGGCGCTCGGGCTCGTGCGGGTGTTCTGCCTGACGTTCGAGGTGGACTTCTTCCGCCGCCACGGGTTCCACCCGATCAGCGGGACGCCGGTCGACCCGGCCGTGTTCGCGGAGCTGCTCCGCTCGCACGACGCGGGCGTCGCCGAGTTCCTCGACCTCGCGCACGTCAAGCCGAACACCCTCGGCAACACGCGGATGCTCCTGCACCTCTGACCCGGCGCCGGGCGGGGCAGCGGGGCCGGTTCTGGACCGCGCCTCAGTCCTGGACGGCCTTGGCGATCGCCACCTGGCGTGTGAGCCAGTCCCGGTCCGGGTCGGCGCCCCGCGCGCCCGCGTCGGCGATCTCCCACAGGGCGTTGACCATGACGCGCACCACCGTGAGGTCCCGCGCGCGGTCCGGGTCCAGACCGGCGACGTCGCACGCGACCGCGAGCCGACGCCGCAGCGCGCCCCGCAGGTCGCCCGTCGCCACCGCCGCGGACCACCGGTTCCACAGCAGCGGCGCGGGCTCCCAGTGCGGGTCGCCGGACCACGGCTTCGGGTCGATCGCCAGCCACGGCTCGCGCAGCCCGGCGAGCACGTTGGCGTCGTGCAGGTCGCCGTGCAGCAGCCGCGCGTCCACGTCCGGGTCGTCCGCCAGCGCGGCGGCGAGCGTCGCCGCCTGCTCGACGTACCGGCGGGGCACCGGGGCGCCACGGGGGAGCGCCGCGAGCTCGCCCGCCCAGCGGCGCAGCGCGTCGGACAGCCGCGGCGGCTGCGCCAGCGCGGGCACGTGCAGGCGGCGGTAGAGCCCCGCGACGACGGCGACCGCGTCGTCCACCGGCAGGATCCGCAGGTCGCGCGGCTCGAGGCGCTCGAGCAGCAGCGCCGACCGGTGCGGGTCCGCGCGGAGCAGCCGGACCGCCCCGTGCCCGCCCCAGCGGCGCAGCGCCAGGTGCTCGGCCGCGGCCTCCGGGTGCGGGAAGCCGGCCTTGAGCACCGCGCGCTCGCCGTCCTCGGTGCGCACGGGCAGCACGAGCGCGGTGCGCCCGTGGGCGGGCTCGCCGTCGGGCGCGAGGGACCACTCGGCGAGCAGGTCCGCGGTCAGGCGGGGGAGCCGCTCGAGCCACGCCGCCCAGTCCGGGCCGTGCCCGGCGGCGGCGAGGCCGGCGGGGATCACGGGGCTCACTCCGGCAGCGCGTGCCCGCCCGGCACGCGCGCGACGAGCCCGTCGGCCACCAGGCCGGCGAGCGCCCGACGGCGCTGGTCGGCGTCGTGCGGCCACGCGGCGGCCAGGGCGGCGTCGGCCACCGGCCCGTCCGCCGCCCGCAGCGCCGCCATGATCCGGCCGCGCGCCTGGCGGTCCGTGCCCGCCCACGGCTGGGACCGCCGCGCGGCCGCGGGGGGCGGCGCGCCCGCCCGGCGCCACGCGCACGCCGCGGCGATCGGGCACGCGCCGCACCGCGGCGCCCGGGCAGTGCACACGAGCGCGCCCAGCTCCATGACGGCGGAGGACCACGCGGCGGCGCGGGCGTCGTCGTCGGGCAGGACGGACTCCGCGCGCCGGCGCTCCGCGACGGTCGGGTGCGCGGGCGGCAGCGCCTCGCCGGCCACGGCCCGCGCGAGCACCCGCCGCACGTTGGTGTCGAGCACGGCCGCGCGCCGCCCGAACGCGAAGGCGAGCACCGCGGCCGCCGTGTAGTCGCCCACCCCGGGCAGCGCGCGCAGCGCGTCGCGGTCGGTGGGCAGCTCGCCGCCGTGCCGCTCGACCACCGCCCGCGCGCACGCGTGGAGCCGCAGCGCGCGCCGCGGGTAGCCGAGCGTGCCCCAGGCGCGCAGCACGTCCGCGACGCCGGCCGCGGCGAGGGCGGCCGGCGTCGGCCAGCGCTCGAGCCACTCCCGCCACACCGGCAGGACCCGCGCGACGGGCGTCTGCTGCAGCATCACCTCGCTGACGAGCACGCCCCACGGCGTCCGGTCCGCCGCCCGCCACGGCAGGTCGCGCGCGGCGCCGGCGTACCAGGCGAGGACGGGGTCGACGAGCGGCACGCCCCGATCATCCCCCGGCGCGCGGACCCACGGCGCGGCTCCGCCGTCGGCCCGACGGCCCGCCGTACCGTGGTCGCGGAGGGAGGGCACCATGAGCGACATCCTGCGGTCGCTCGAACCGCAGCCGAGGTGGGTGTACTGGCTCCGGCGCGTGCTCGTCGGGGGTGCGGTGGTGCTCGTCCTGGTCCTCGTGGTCGCGCTGGTCAAGGCGATCGGCGGCGGCGACGGCGGCGGGGCGGCCGCGGAGGGCGCCGAGCCCACGCCGTCCGCGAGCGAGAGCGCCCCGCCCGACGTCACGCGCCCGTGCGAGGCGGCGGACCTCCAGCTCGCCCTGACGAGCGACGCGAGCTCCTACGCGGACGGGGCCACCCCGACGTTCACCGTCGCCGTGACGAACGTCGGGGCGTCGAGCTGCACGGTCGACGTCGGCACGACGGCGCTCGAGATCCTCGTCACGTCCGGCTCGGACCGGATCTGGTCGTCCCTGGACTGCGCGGTCGAGGGCGCCGAGGGCTCCGAGCGGCTGCTGCTGCTCGCCGAGGGCGCGCAGGAGGCCGCCGTCGTGCCGTGGGCGCGCGTGCGGTCGAACGCCACCTGCGACTCCGGCCTGCCGGCGCCGCGGCCGGGCACCTACCACGCGGTCGCGCGGCTCGTGGGCGCGGAGAGCGGGGACCTCGTCTTCACGCTCGGCTGAGCGCGCGGGGAGTCCTCCCGACGACGGCGCCCCGCCCCCGCGCGTCGGCCGGCGCCACGGGAGCAGCCCCGGCGCACGTCGGGCCGCAGAGTGGAACGAAGTGAGGTCTCAGCGCGCGAAGTGGAACGAGTTGCCGGCAGATCGTTCCACTCTGCGCGCGCCACGGCGCCCCCGCGCCGCGATGACTCGTGCCCGGGACGGCCCCCGTGCCTGGACATCACAGCTGCTAGACGTACCGCTCGAGGATGCTCGACTCGGCGAGCCGCGAGAGCCCCTCGCGCACGGCCCGCGCCCGCTGCTCGCCGACGCCGTCGACCGCCATGAGCTCGTCGATGCCCGCGGCGAGGAGCTTCTGCAGCCCGCCGAAGTGGCCGACGAGCCGGTCGACGATCGTCGCGGGCAGGCGCGGCACCCGGGACAGCAGTCGGTAGCCGCGCGGCGCGACGGCGCCGTCGAGCGAGTCGTCCGGCCCGACGAGCCCGAGGATCCGCGCGATGTGCGCGAGGTCGAGGAGCTCGTTGGAGTCCATCTCGCCGAGCGCGGCCTGCACCTGCTGGTGGTTGCGGCCGGCCTTGCCCGGGTCCACGTAGTCGCGGATGACGAGCTGGCGGTCCGCGCCGATGCCGCCCACGAGCTCGTCGAGCTGCAGCGCCATGAGCCGGCCGTCCGTGCCGAGCTCGACGACGTAGCCCTCGATCTCCTCCGAGATCCGGCGCACCATCTCGAGCCGCTGCACGACGGCGGCGACGTCGCGGACCGTGACGAGGTCCTCGATCTCGAGCGCGGAGAGCGTGCCGCTGACCTCGTCGAGGCGGGCCTTGTACCGCTCGAGGGTCGCGAGCGCCTGGTTCGCGCGCGACAGGATGACGTCGGTCTCCTCGAGCACGTACCGGGTCCCGCCCACGTAGAGCGCGACGATCCGCATGGACTGGCTCACCGAGATCACCGGGAACCCGGACTGCTTGGCGACCCGCTCGGCGGTGCGGTGCCGGGTGCCGGACTCGGTGGTCTCGATCGTCGGGTCGGGCAGGAGCTGGACGGCGGCCCGGACGATCCGCATGTTGTCGCGGTCGACGATGACGGCGCCGTCCATCTTCGCGAGCTCGCGCAGCCGGGTCGCCGAGAAGGGCACGTCGAGGATGAACCCGCCCGAGCACATCGCGTCGACGACCCGGTCGTGGCCCAGCACGATGAGTGCGCCGGTGCGGCCGCGCAGGATCCGCTCGAGGCCGTCGCGCAGCTCGGTGCCGGGCGCGACGGCGGCGAGGGTCGCGCGCAGCTCGTCCGAGATGCGTTCCGGGTTGGCCACGGGCTAAGGGTACGCGGGCGGGTCGCCCCGGCCGGCGACGCGGCCGCGGCGCGCCTCAGGCGTTCCGGCCCGCTCGCAGCGCGAGCCGCACCGCCTGGGCGACGTCGCGCGCCTCGAGCACCTCCAGGCCCGCGGGCGGCGTCCCCTCCCCGAGCGCCCCGGCGGGGACGACCGCCGTCGCGAAGCCGAGCCGCCGCGCCTCGGCGAGGCGGCGGGGGAGCCCGACGACGGCGCGCACCTCCCCGGCGAGGCCCACCTCCCCGACGGCCACGAGCCCGGGCGCCACCGGCACGTCGGCCGCGCTCGACGCGACGGCGAGCGCGAGGGCGAGGTCGGCGGCGGGCTCGGCGACGCGGGCGCCGCCGACGGTCGAGGCGTAGACGTCCTTGTCGCCGATCGGCACGCCGCCCCGCCGCTGCAGGACCGCGAGCACCATGGCGAGCCGGCTGGAGTCGAGCCCGCTCGTCGTGCGCCGCGGGTTGGTCAGCAGGGTGGGTGCGACGAGCGCCTGGACCTCGGCGGCGAGCGGGCGGCGGCCCTCGAGCGTCACGGTGACGCACGTGCCGGACACGTCGCGCGCCGTCGTGGACAGGAAGAGGCCGCTGGGGTCGGGCAGCTCGACGACGCCGGTGTCGGTGAGGTCGAAGCAGCCCACCTCGTCCGTCGCGCCGTAGCGGTTCTTCGTGGCGCGGATGAGCCGCAGGCGCGAGTGCCGGTCGCCCTCGACCTGGCACACGACGTCGACGAGGTGCTCGAGCGTGCGCGGCCCCGCGACGCTGCCGTCCTTCGTCACGTGGCCGACGAGGAGGGCGGGGATGCCGCGCTCCTTGGCGGCGGCGATGAGGGCGGCGGCGACCTCGCGCACCTGTGCGACGCCGCCCGGGGCGCCCTCGACCTGCGCGGAGGCCACCGTCTGCACGGAGTCGAGCACGAGGAGCTCCGGCTCGCACGCCGCGAGGTGCCCGAGCACCGCGCCGAGGTCCACCTCGGCCGCGAGCAGCAGGTGGGGCGACAGCGCGCCGATCCGCTCCGCGCGCAGCCGCACCTGGCCGGCCGACTCCTCGCCGGTGACGTAGAGCACGGACCGCCCGTCGCGCGCGACCCGCCCCGCGACGTCGAGCAGGAGCGTGGACTTCCCGACGCCCGGCTCGCCCGCGACGAGCACGACGGCCCCCGGCACGAGGCCGCCGCCCAGCACGCGGTCGAGCTCGCCGACGCCCGTGGGCCGGGCCCGCGCCGCCTCGACGTCGATCTCGGTGATCGCCCGGGCCGGCCCGCGCGAGGGCGCGGTCGCCACGGTCCGGGGGCCCGCCGTCGGGCCGGCGTCCTCGACGACGGTGCCCCACGCCTGGCACTCGCCGCAGCGGCCGACCCACTTCACCGTCGTCCAGCCGCACTCCGCGCAGACGTAGCCGGGGCGGCCGGCGCGGCCCTTCGCGGCGCCCGTCGCGCCGCGGGCCGTGGTCGTGGACATGCGCCGAACGTAGCGGCCCGGGCCGACACCGCCGCGCCCTCCCCAGGTCGGCGCGCCGCCGGGCGCGCCCGCCTACGCTGGCGCCATGGTGGACCCGCCCGCCGACGACGCCGCCGAGCCCCGGCCGCGCGGTCGCCGGGCGCGGGGCCAGGACACCCGGCGGGCGATCGTCGACGCGGCCCGGACGGAGTTCCTCGAGCACGGGTACTCCGCCGCGAGCATGCGCGCCGTGGCGCGCCGCGCGGGCGTGGACCCGGCCCTCGTCAGGTACTGGTTCCCGCAGGGCCGCTCGGCGCTCTTCGCGGCCACGCTCACGGACACGGGGATCGACCCCGGCCGGATCGCGGCGTCGGTCGCGAGCGGCCCGGTCGAGACGATGGGCCCGCGGCTCGTCGCGGCGATCCTCGCGGCGTGGGAGCGGCCGGACGCCCAGGAGACGATGGCGCTCCTGCTGCGGACGATCGCCACCGGCCTCGACGTGCCGGCCGCGATCCGCGACTACCTCATGCGCGAGGTGTTCGCGCGCGTGCGCCCGGCCGTGTCCGGGCCCGACGCCGACCTGCGGATCAACCTCGCGATGTCCCACGTGGTGGGGCTCATGGTGGCGCGGTACCTCGTGCGCCTCGAGCCGCTCGCGTCGGCCCCGGCCGCGCAGGTGGTCGCCGAGGTGGGGCCGGTGCTCCAGCGCTACTTCACCCCCGACGCCTGTCCCGACGCCTGTCCCGACGCCGTGCCCGACGACGCGCCCGACGGCTGACCCGCCGGCGCGCCGCGAGAGCCCGGGACCGGAAGTCCTTCCCACCGAGCACAGGGAGGCGTAGATTTCCTCACATGAGGAATAACCAGGGGCCGGCGATCGTCGCCCGCGGTCTGCGCGTCGTCCGGGGCGGGCGCCGCGGCGTCGTCGTCATCGACGGCATGGACCTCGAGGTGCCCGCCGGGCAGCTCGTCGGGCTCCTGGGCCCGAGCGGCAGCGGCAAGACCACGCTCATGCGCGCCGTCGTCGGCGCCCAGGCGGACGTGACCGGCACGCTCGAGGTCCTCGGGCTGCCCGCCGGCCACCCCGAGCTGCGCCACCGCGTCGGCTACGTCACCCAGGCGCCGAGCGTCTACGGCGACCTGACGATCCGCGAGAACCTCCGGTACTTCGCGCACCTCATGGGCGCGCCGGAGACCGACGTCGACCGCGTCCTGCGCGAGGTCGACCTGGCCCCGATCGGCGACCGCCGCGTCGGCGTGCTGTCCGGCGGCGAGCGCTCGCGGGCGTCCCTGGCCGTGGCCCTCCTGGGCACCCCGGACCTGCTCGTGCTCGACGAGCCGACCGTCGGCCTCGACCCCGTGCTCCGCCGCGACCTGTGGCTCCTGTTCCACCGGCTCGCGGAGCAGGGCACGTCGCTCCTCGTGTCCAGCCACGTCATGGACGAGGCGACCCGCTGCGACCGCCTCGTGCTCATGCGGGCCGGCCGCGTCCTCGCCGACGAGACCCTGCCGGAGCTGCTGGCCCGCACGGGCGCGGCGGACGCCGAGGGCGCGTTCCTCGCCCTCGTCGAGCAGGAGGAGGCGGCGGCGTGATCACCCGGCTGACGTTCTCGACCGCGTCCCGCGTCCTGCACCAGCTCCGGCACGACCGGCGCACGATCGCGCTGATCATGCTGCTGCCGTGCCTCCTGCTCGGCATCGTCGCGTGGATGTTCGCGGACACGCCGATGGTCATCGACCAGTTCGGGCCGCTGCTGCTCGGCGTGTTCCCGATGCTCGTCATGTTCCTCATCACGAGCGTCGCGACCCTGCGCGAGCGGCAGAGCGGCACCCTCGAGCGGCTCATGACGACGCCGATCCGCCGTGCCGACTTCGTGCTCGGCTACGCGCTCGCGTTCGCGCTCCTCGCCACGCTGCAGGGGCTCGTGCTCACGGCCTTCGCGGTGTGGGTGTGCGGCATGGACGCGCGCGGGGACCTGTGGCTCATCGTGGGCGTCGCGGTGCTCGACGCCGTGCTGGGCTGCGTGCTCGGCCTCGCCGCGTCCGCGCTCGCGACCACCGAGTTCCAGGCCGTCCAGATGATGCCGCTGTTCATCTTCCCGCAGCTGCTCACGGGTGGGCTGCTCATGCCCCGCGACCAGATGCCGCAGGTGCTCGAGTGGTTCTCCCGGGCCATGCCGCTCACGTACGGCATGGAGGCCCTGCGCGACCTCGCCGCCGGGGCCGACCTGGGCGACGTCCAGGGCGCCGTCGGCGCGATCTGCGCCTTCATCGTGGGCGCGCTCGCGCTGGCCATCCTCACGCTGCGCCGCCGTACCCCGTGACGGCGGCCACGTGGCGGCCTACCCCGTGACGGCGTACCCCGTGACGGCGACCCCCTGACGGCGCGGGTGCGCGGCACGCCCGGACGCGCCCACCGTCCGGCCCGGGCCAGGCCCTAGGCTGACGCTCGGGATCGCGCGCGGGGAGGTCCGATGACGAGCACGGGAGGCGGCGAGGGCCGCTGGCCGTTCGAGCGGGTGGGCGCCGGTGACCCCACGCCACCGCCCGTGGCGGGCGGGGTGACGCCCCCCGGGGCGGCCGGGGTGACTCCGCCCGCCACGGGTGCGGCGACGCCCCCCGGCACGGCGGGGGTCGGTGCCGGGGACCCGCCCCCGACGCGGCGCCGCCACACCGCCGAGAAGCCCCGCCGACGCCGGCCCCCGGTGTGGCTGCTCGTGCTCCTCGGCCTCGTGGTCGTGGGCGGGGCGGTCACCGCGGTCATGCTGCTCACCGACCGCGAGCCGCCGGAGCCCGAGCCCGCGCGGACGATCACGCTGCCGCCGCCCACGCCGACGATCGACCCGGTCGAGCGCGCGGAGGGGACGGCGTTCGAGCAGGCCCTGCCGTCCACGGTGCTGCAGTTCGCGCTCACGGAGATCGTCGAGCACGAGCCGTTCATGGTCGCGGGGGCCCTCGAGGCCTACCTGCTCACCTACTCCGACGGCGGCGACGCCACCCTGACCCTCGCCGCGGGCCAGTGGCGCACCGCCGAGGAGGCGGCCGCGCAGCTCGACGCCGTGCTCGCCGAGGTCGGCGAGGTGCCCGAGGGCTCCCTCGAGCCGCCGGAGCCGGAGCAGCCCGCGGCCGAGCCCACCGAGGGCGCGACCGAGGGCGCCACCACGACGCCGACCGCCGAGCCGCTGCCGGACCCCGTGCAGGGCCCGGTCGAGGTCGACGGCGCGGAGGTCGGGCGCTTCGTGTACGTGCCGCGCGAGGACGGCTCCGGGACCCTCTGGTGGACGAACACCACGGTGTTCTTCCGCCTCGACGGCCCGTGGGCCGAGATCCGCGACGTCTTCCGGGCGTTCCCGCTGTGAGCGCCGTGGGCCGCGTCGCCGTCCTCGGCGGCGGCGTCATGGGTGAGGCCCTCGTGGGCGCGGTGCTGCGCGCCGGGGTGGGCGCGTCCGACGTCGTCGTGGCGGAGAAGGCGGCCGCCCGCGCGCGCGAGGTCGCCGACGCGCACGGGGTCTCGACGACGCCGTCCGTCGCCGACGCCGTCGCGGGTGCCGACGTCGTGCTGGTCGCCGTGAAGCCGCAGGACGTCGCGGCCGCGCTCGCCGACGCCGGCCCCGCCCTCGCGCCGGGCGCGCTCGTCGTGACGGTGGCCGCCGGGCTGCCGATCGCCTTCTACGAGGCGCGGCTCCCGGCGGGGACCCCGGTGGTGCGGGTCATGCCGAACACGCCGGCCGTCGTCGGGAAGGGGGCGAGCGCGCTCGCCCCGGGCGCCGCCGCGGGCCCCGACCACGTCGCCCTCGCGCGCACGCTGCTCGCGCCGACGGGCCTCGTCCTCGAGGTGCCCGAGCGGCTCCTCGACGCGGTGACGGCCGTCTCGGGCTCGGGCCCCGCGTACGTCTTCTACCTCGTCGACGCGCTCGCGGAGGCGGGCGTGCTCCTCGGCCTGCCGCGGGCGCAGGCGCTCGAGCTCGCGGTGGCGACGTTCGAGGGCGCCTCCGCCCTGCTCGCGGCCAGCGGCGAGCACCCCGTCGTGCTGCGGGAGCGGGTGTCCTCCCCGGGCGGCACCACCGTCGCGGCGCTGCGCGAGCTCGACGCCCACGGGGTGCGGGCCGCCGTGCTGGCGGCGGCGGAGGCGGCGCGCGACAGGTCCCGCGCGCTCGCGGCCGAGGCGGAGGGGGACGGGGCCGCCCGGTGAACGGGCGAGCGGTGACCGGGCCCCGCGGGGGCGACCGGCCGCCGTCGATGTCCGACGTCGCGGTGCTCGCGGGCGTCTCGCACCAGACGGTCTCCCGCGTGCTCAACGACAGCCCCAACGTGCGGCCCGAGACCCGCGAGCGGGTCCTCGAGGCGATCGCGCGCCTGGGCTACCGGCCCAACCGCGCGGCGCGGGCGCTCGTGACTCGGCGCAGCGGCACGGTCGGGGTGCTGGCCTCGGGCTCGGCCCTGTTCGGCCCGAGCAGCACGCTCGTCGCGGTCGAGGTCGCGGCGCGGGACGCGGGGTTCTTCGTCAGCGTCGCCACCGTGGCGCGGTGGGAGGCCGAGCCGGTGGCGGGGGCGCTCGACCACTTCCTCGACGAGGGCGTGGACGGCGTGGTCGTCATCGCGGCGCACGACGAGGCGGTCGCGGCGGTGCGGGGCTTCGGCGGGCCGGTGCCGGTCGTCATGGTCGGGCCGGCCGGGCTGCCCGAGCCGCTGACCACCGTCTCGATGGACCAGCGGGCGGGCGCGGCGCTGGCCGTCCGGCACCTGGTCGACCTCGGGCACCGGGAGGTCGTGCACCTCGCCGGCCCGCTCGACTGGCTCGACGCGCGCCGGCGCATCGAGGGCTGGCGCGACGCGCTCACCGCCGCCGGCCTGCCCGCCGGCGAGCCCGTGCCGGGCGACTGGTCCGCGGAGACCGGGTACCGGGTGGGCCGCCGGCTCGTCCGCGAGGGCCTCCCGACGGCGGTCTTCGCCGCGAACGACCAGCTCGCCCTCGGGCTGCTCCACGCGTTCGCCGAGGCGGGCGTCCGCGTGCCCGACGACGTCTCCGTGGCGGGGTTCGACGACATCGACGGCGCCGCCCACTTCTTCCCGCCGCTGACCACCGTGCGCCAGGAGTTCGGTGCGCTGGGCCGCGGGTGCATGGAGGTGCTGCGCGCGGCGATGGCGGGCGAGGAGCCGGAGTCGCGCCTCGTGGCGCCGACGCTCGTCATGCGCGCGAGCACGGGGCCGCCGCGGGCCTGACCGGCCCGGCCGCTCACGCGCCGATGGCGAGGTCGCGCCGCCGGAACGCGACGAACCCGACCGCGGGTTCGCGCACGCCCTGACGGCCGACCCCGGGCCGCCCGTCCGCTGCGCGGCGTCACCTGAACGCGCGGAAAGGATGTACCGGGGCAATCCGGATGCCCCATGATCGTCCCCGGCACTTCCGAGGCGTCGAGAGGGACACCGATGAGCGCGGACGAGGGGGTCGGCACGCCGGCCCGCACGGAGGCGTACCGGGCGGCCGCGCGCGCCGCCGTCGGCGAGATCGAGGAGATCGAGTCGCTGGTCATGGCGCTGGAGGCGCGGCTCGTGAAGCTGCGCACGCGGGTGCGCACGCTCACCGCGCTGCTCGGCGCGATCCGCGACGTCGTGCCCGACGCCGCGATGCCCGCCCCGCCCTACTCGCCCCTGCCGCCGCGCGACGACGAGGTCACCGAGCTGCCGCGCCGTCGCCGCACGAGCGACGCGGCCCCCGGCCTCGACGACCTGCCGGTGCGCCTCGCCGCGCGGGCCGCGCGCCCGACCGGCGCGCCGCCGCCGTCGGCCGACGAGATCCTCGGCCTGTCCGGCGAGGGCCGGCACGCGAGCCCGCCCCCCGCGCGCCTCGACCCGCTCGCCGCCGACCTCGAGGCCTGGGGCTGACCGGCCACCGTCCCCTCGGGCCGCCGCGCCGCCGGCTCCTCAGGGGCGCGCGGCGAACCGCTCGAGCAGGTCGGCGTGCCCGGAGACGATGAGGATGTCGTTCGCGGAGACGCGGGTCTCGTCGGTCGCGTAGACGAAGTCCTCGCCCGGCGGCTTCACGCCGAGGATCGTCA
>JAAZAC010000288.1 GCA_012514545.1 Actinomycetales bacterium
CCCTGCTCGCCGAACGCCACCTTGCCGAGGATGAGCGCGGCGACGAGCGTCACCGCGTACGACTCGAAGAGGTCCGCGGCCATGCCCGCGCAGTCGCCGACGTTGTCGCCCACGTTGTCGGCGATGGTCGCCGGGTTGCGCGGGTCGTCCTCGGGGATGCCCTTCTCGACCTTCCCCACGAGGTCCGCGCCGACGTCGGCCGCCTTGGTGAAGATGCCGCCGCCGACCCGCATGAACATGGCGAGGAGGGCGGCGCCGAAGCCGAAGCCCTCGAGGACGGCGGGCGCGTCCTCGCGGTAGAGGAGGACGACGGCGGACGCGCCGAGCAGCCCGAGCCCGACCACGGACATGCCGACGACGCCGCCCGTCCGGAACGCGATCCGGGCGCCCTCGGTGCGGCCGCCGGGCTGCGTGGCCGCGGCGGCGACCCGCAGGTTGGCGCGCACCGCGAGCCACATGCCGAGGTAGCCGATGGCGGCGGAGAACCCGGCCCCGAGGAGGAAGAAGAGCGACCGGCCGACGCGCACGCCGGCCTCGCCGGGCAGCAGGAAGAGCAGGCCGAAGACGACGGCCGCGAACAGCACGAGCGTGCGCAGCATCCGGTTGAGGTAGGCACCCGCCCCCTCCTGGACCGCCTGCGCGATCGCCTGCATCCGCGCAGTGCCCTCGGGCGCGGCGAGCACCTGGCGGCGCAGGTACAGCGCGAAGGCGAGGGACGCGAGGGCGATGAGGGCGATCACGCCCACGGTGGCGAGGCTCGACGCCGCGAGCGAGGGCATGCAGTTCCTCCCAGGATCGGTCGTGCCCTCCGGCGTCGTTGCCGGCGGCGTCGCGGCCCCTGGCCGCAGGGGCCGCAGTCTACGTGGTACCGCCGGTGCTGAGAATCTCCGGTCCCGCGGCCCCCGCCGAGCCGACCGCCGACCCCCAACGGTCGGGGCACCCCCGGCGTCATGCTGGGTAGAGGGGGTCACCGGACCCCGGAGGAGAGCCCGATGGTCGCCGTCGTCGGCTGGGAGCAGGCCCTCGCGGAGCTCGTCGCGACGCGCGGCCCGGCCCTGGTGGGGTACGCGTACCTGCTGTGCGGGGACCGCCGCGAGGCGGAGGACCTCGTGCAGGACGCGCTCGTCAAGACGTTCGCCAGCGCCCGCCGCGGCACCGCGCTGGCGAACACGGAGGGGTACGTGCGCCGCGCCGTCCTCACGACCTACCTCGACGGCTTCCGCCGCCGGCGGCGGTGGGCGGCGGTGCGGCACCTCGCGGGCGGCGAGGAGGTCGTCGCGGGCCCGGAGGCCGCCGTCGGCGACCGGCTGGCCGTGCGGGACGCCCTCGCCGGCCTGAGCCCGCGGGAGCGCGCGTGCGTCGTCCTGCGGTTCTACGAGGACCTCACGGTCCCCCGCATCGCCGACGAGCTCGCCCTGTCCGAGGGGGCCGTCAAGCGCTACCTGTCCGACGCCGTCCGGCGGCTCGAGGCGACCCTCGGCCCCGTCCGGCCGCCCTCGCCGACCGCACCGGCGGCCGACGAGACCCTCGTCCGTCTCGTCACGTCCAGCCCGAGGAGGACCCGATGACCACGCAGCACGGCCTCGACCTGCACCGCTCCCTCGCCGACCTGGCGGGCGCGGTGGACGACGGCGACCTGGCCGCCCGCATGACCGCCCAGGTGGGGCGGATGGTCGGGCGGGTGCGGCGCCGCCGCGCGGCGCGCGCGACGGCCGTGGGCGCCGCGAGCATCGGCACCGTCGCGGCAGTGACCGTGGGCGCGATGGCGCTCGGCGGGCGCGGCGGCGACCCGGGCCCCGTCCCCCCGGCGACCGAGGGCTCGTCGGTCGAGCCGACGCCGACCCCGGAGCCGGCCCCCACGCAGGAGGCGGCCGTGCAGGCGCTGGCGGAGATCGTCGCCGCCGCGCAGCGGCCGGACGCCCCGCCGTTCCCCGAGTGCGGCTCGGCGGTGCCCGGCGAGGAGGGGCGCTTCGTCGTCGTCGACCTGTCCCTGGACCCCGGCCCGTACGAGCCCGGGGCGCTCCTCGAGGGCACGGCGCGGATCCTCCCGCTCGACGACTCGACGGTGCTCGCGAACGGCCCGGTCACCGCGGCGTACGTCCTGCTGACGCGCGACGGCGTCGTCGTGGGGCGCGCGGGGTACGACCCGGAGCACACGGACCTGCTCGAGTTCTCCGCGGACGACCCGTACCCGCTGCCCGCGCTCGGCAACGCGGTGCTGTGCGGCCTCGACGGCGCGCCCGCGCCCGACCTGCCGCTCCCGGACGGCGCCTACGACGCCTACGCGGTCGTCGAGCTCGCCATGAAGGAGGTCCAGCACGGCGACGGCACCGCCACGTCGCGCAGCGACACGGTCTGGGCGCGCAGCGACCCGCGGGCCGTGGAGATCGTCGCGCCGTAGCCGGCCGGCGCGCGGTCGGCGCCGCACCGGCCGACGCCCCGCCGACCGATCCCGCGGCGACCCCGCGGCGACCCCGCGCGCCGACCAACCTTTCCGCCGCCCCACCCGTCATGGTGGGCGTCGAGCAGCCTCGGCGCCCACCGGCGGGTGGGGCGCCCCTGTGCCAGGGAGCGGGAGTGGCGGGACGGAGCGCGTGGGCGCCGGTGCTGGACCGGCTGGTGCGGGAGCGCCGGCCGGCCCTCGTGCGCTACGCCGCCCTGCTCACGGGCGGCGACCTGCGCGACGCGGACGACCTCGTGCAGGAGGCGCTCGTGCGGACGTTCGCCCGCGGGCGGCCGCTGCGCGAGGTGGCCGCCGCGGAGGCGTACGTGCGGCAGGCGATCCTGCGGGTCTTCGTCGACGGCTACCGGCGGCGGCGCACCTGGGGCACGGTCCGGCACCTCGCCGGGGTGAGCGCCGTCGTCCCCTCCACGGACGCCGGCACCGACGCCGCGCTCGACGTGCGCGCCGCACTGGCGACCCTGCGGCCCCGGCCGCGCGCGTGCGTCGTGCTGCGCTTCTACGACGACCTCACGGTGGCCGAGATCGCCGAGCGGCTCGGCCTGGCCCGGGGCACCGTCAAGCGCTACCTCTTCGACGCGGTCGCGGAGCTCGAGGCGCTGCTCGGCCCGCTGCCGGACGCCCAGGAGGAGATCGCGCTGGTGCAGGAGGAGGAGCGATGACCGACCTGCGACGCCGGCTGCACGAGGTCGTCGACGTGGGCGACCCGCTCCCCGGCACCCGCGGCGCCACGGCCGCCGACGACGTGCTCGTCGGCGTGCTCACGGCGCGCGTCCGGCGGCGGCGCGGCCTGCGCGCCGCGGCGGCGGCGGGGCTGGGCGTCGTCGTGGTGGCCGCGGTCGCGGTGGGCGGCCTGGCGCTCGCCGGGCGGGGTGACGCCCCGGCACCGGCGGGGCCCGGCCCGGCGGACGTGCCCGACCACACCGGAGCCCCGGCGTGCGGCGAGGCGGTGCGCGCCGCGGCCGTCCCGGACGACCTGTGGCTGTCCGGCGAGCTGCGCACGCCCGAGGTCGCCCCCGGCGAGCCGGTCGACGTGCAGCTCGTCCTGCGCGCCCAGCTCGGTCGCCGGATCGAGCGGCTGCACGCGCCGTTCGCGTACGTCGTCGTGCTGTCCGACGGCGCGGTGGTCGCCCAGGGCCGGACCGACGAGGCGGGGCCGACGAACGACAGCACCGGGGGGAGCAGCATCGAGACCTTCAGCGGCCCGGTCGACGTCGTCCCGTGCGCGGGCGACGCGCTGCCGCCGGGCGCCTACGAGGTGCTCGCGACGCAGACCTGGCTCGACCCGGCCGCGGACGAGCCCCTCGTGGAGCTGACCGCCGGCCCCTGGCCCCTCACCGTCGCCGAGCCGCCGGTCGCCGGGCCCGCGCCCGCGTGCGGGGACCCGGCGCCGACGCCGACGGGCGACGAGCGGCTCGGCGTCGCCGTCGACGTGCCGCGCGAGCTGCCCGCGACGGGCCGCCTCGCGTGGACCGCGCGGTGGTGGGCCGAGGACGCGGCGCTGGAGATCGTGCGCACGGACGTCGACGTCGTCGTGGTGCGGGGCGGCGCCGTCGTCGGGACGACGGGCGGCAGCCTGACGTGGACGGACACGACCCAGGGGGTGCCCACGGCCGAGGCCGACGCGCTGACGCTGTCGGACGCCGGACCGGTCACCGCGTGCGGGCCGTCGGCCGCCCTCGAGCCCGGCGACTACGACGTGGTCGTCACCGTCACCGTGCGCACGGCGGACGGCGAGGCGGTGGTCCGGTCCGTCGGCCCGCTGCCCCTGGCGGTCGGCTCCGCGACGTCCTGAGCGGCCGTGCCCGGCCCCGGGCGACGGCGTCCCGGGGGCCCTCGCCGCGCGGGCCGGCCCGCCCCGGGCGAGGGTGGAGGCATGAGCCCCGACCAGACCACGCCCGCGGATCCGACCCGCCGCTACGCCGAGCCCGGCGCCGAGCCCACGATCCCCCACCCCGGCCGGACCGGGGACATGCGCACCGAGCCGGACCACGGCGAGGAGACCTACGTCGGCTCCGGCCGGCTGGAGGGCCGGCGGGCGGTGATCACCGGGGGCGACTCCGGGATCGGCCGGGCCGTCGCGATCGCGTTCGCGCGCGAGGGGGCGGACGTCGTCCTGTCCTACCTGCCCGAGGAGCAGGCCGACGCCGAGACCACGGCGCACTGGGTGACCGAGGCCGGGCGCCGCGCCGTGCTCGTGCCGGGCGACGTGCGCGAGGAGGCGTACAACGCCGAGCTCGTGGCCCGCGCGGTCGCCGAGCTCGGCGGGATCGACGTGCTCGTCGTCAACGCCGCCTACCAGATGGCGCAGGACGACGGACTGCTCGGCATCACCACCGAGCAGCTCGACCGGGTGCTGAAGACCAACGTCTACGCGCTGTTCTGGCTGTGCCGGGCCGCCGTGCCGCACATGGCGGCGGGCGCGTCGATCATCACGACGTCGTCGATCCAGGCGTACCAGCCCAGCCCGCAGCTGCTCGACTACGCGACCACCAAGGCCGGCATCGTGAACTTCACCAAGGGCCTGGCGCAGCAGCTCGCCGAGCGCGGCATCCGCGTCAACACCGTGGCGCCCGGCCCGATCTGGACCCCGCTCATCCCCGCGACGATGCCCGAGGGCAAGGTGGAGTCCTTCGGCGAGGACACCCCGCTGGGCCGCCCCGGCCAGCCCGCCGAGCTCGCGCCCGCGTACGTGTTCTTCGCCTCCGGCGAGTCGAGCTACGTCACCGGGGAGCGCCTCGGCGTGGCCGGCGGCAGGCCCATGCCGTAGGCGTTCCGGGGCACCCCGGGGCAACCGGCCGGGCCGTCCAGGCGTCACACTTGCCGAGGGCGACCGCCGGGGCCGCCCACCCGGGGAGAGGGGCGGCGTGGCGCGGAGGCCGGAGGACGTCGTCGTCGAGCGGCTGCTCGCGGAGCGCGGGCGCGCCCTGACGGGGTACGCCTACCTGCTGTGCGGCAGCGTGCACGACGCCGAGGACCTCGTGCAGGACGCGCTCGTCAAGACGTTCGCCCGGCGCCGGGCCGGCCTGGCGCTCGAGTCGGCGGAGGGGTACGTGCGGCGCGCGATCCTCACGCTCTACCTCGACGGCTGGCGCAAGCGGCGGCGCTGGGCCACCCGCCTGCCCACGGCCGCCGAGCCCGCGTGGCGCGAGGGGCCGGCGGACGCCGTCGGCGACCGGATCGACGTCGTCGCCGCGCTCGCCACGCTGCCCCGCCGGCAGCGCGCCTGCATCGTGCTCCGCTTCTACGAGGACCGCACCGTCGCGGAGATCGCGGACGTCCTCGGCATCGGCGAGGGCACGGTCAAGCGCTACCTGTCGATGGCCACCCGGCGCCTGGAGGCCGTCCTCGGCCCGATCCCCGCCCGCGAGACGCAGCTCGTCCTGGAGGCCTGACCATGCCCGAGCTCACCTCCGCCCTCCGCGCCGCCGCCGACGCCGCGACCGCGGACCTCGCCCCCATCCCCGCGGGCCCCGTGCTCGGCCGCATCCGCCGGCGCCGGACCGTCCGCCACGCGTCGCAGGGAGTCGTCGGCGTCGCGGCCGCGGGGGCGATCGCCGTCGGCGCCACGCAGGTCGCGAACCACCCGACGCCGCCCGCCGGCCCGACGCCGACCGGCCTCGCCGAGGCCCTCGCCGTCCGCTGCGGCGCCCCCCTGAGCGACTACGTGCAGCCGCAGGGCGCCCCGGAGGTGCGCGTCGACGTCGGCGCCTGGGACGCGGCCTTCGAGACCCCGGCGAACGCGCCCTACCGGCTCGAGGTGACCGCGCAGGTCGCGCCCCGGGACGCCGACCGGGTCGGCCGGTCCGTCGGCGTCGCCCTCGTCCGGGGCGGCGTGGTCGTCGGCCTGCCCGTCGAGCCGCTCCCCGAGCCGCGCGGGTTCGACGAGTCCGGCCGGCACGACCTCACCCTGACGGCGGACGTGACGTTCGGCGCGTGCGGCGCGGACGGGCAGGTGGGCGGCCCGCTCGAGCCGGGCCTGTACGGGCTGGTCGGCTTCCTCGAGCCGGACGAGCCGGGCGACTGGCCGGTGCCCGTGCGGTCCGACGCCGTCATCGTGCGGCTCGGCGAGCCGGCCGCGGCCGACCACCTGCGGCCGGCGTTCGACGACCTGGTGATCTCGGCGGAGGGCCTCGGGCCGGTGCGGCTCGGCGAGCCCGTCACCGCCGCCGCGGAGACGGGCATGCTCCGCTGGTCGCGGGCGGCGTGCGTCGTCCTCGACGACGGCGGGCAGCGGGACGTGGCCGCCCGGGAGTCGGCGTACCGCGGGCCCGGCCGGGGCACGTTCGGCGTCCGCGTCGCCGACGACGTCGTGCGACGGGTGGAGGTCGTCGCGCCCGGGCCGCGCACGCCGTCGGGCATCGGGGTGGGCAGCACCCTCGAGGACGTGCTGGCGGCCCACCCCGACGCGCGGCTCCTCGGGACCGTCGAGGGTTGGGAGGGCGTGGCGCCCCGGGACGTGTGGACGGTCACCGAGGGCGGGGCGACGCTCGCGTTCGAGGTGGCGACGGCGGGGTCGGCGGAGCCGGGGACCGTGCTCGCGATCGTCGCGACCCTGGACCCGTACGGCAACCGGATCGCCACCGGCACGGCCTGCTGACCGCTCGTCCTGCTGACCGCTCGTCCTGCTGACCGCTCGTCTTGCTGACCGCTCGTCTTGCTGACCGCGCTGCCGCGCCCGCCCGTGCGGGCCGGCGTGCGGTGCAGTACAACGATCCTGGCCGCCCGCCCGTCAGTGGGGTGAGTCGGCGCACCGCGCGCCGCGCGGCGAAGGCGGGGAGATGGCACAGGCGGACCGGACGCTCGAGGCGCTCGCCCGTGACCGCGGGCCGGACCTCCTCGCGTACGCGACGCTGCTGACCGGCGGCGACCGCGCCGCGGCCCAGGACCTGGTCCAGGACGCGATCGTCAAGGTCTTCGGCCGGATGCGCGCGGGGTTCACCCCCGACGTCGCCGAGGCGTACGTGCGCCGCACGATCCTCACGCTCTACGTGGACGCCTTCCGCCGCCGGCGAGGCTGGTCGGCCGTGCGGCACCTCGTCGCGGTGCCCGACGCCGGGCCGGCGCCGCACGCCGAGGCGGAGAGCCTCGACCTGCGGGCCGCCCTGCGCGACCTCGCGCCGCAGGAGCGCGCCGTCGTCGTGCTGCGGTTCTACGAGGACCTCACCGTGCCCGACGTCGCCGACCGCATGGGCCTGGCCGAGGGCACCGTCAAGCGCTACCTGAGCAACGCGCTGCACAAGCTCGGCGCGCGGCTCGGCCCCCTGGCGGAGGCCGACGACGCCGCCCCCGTGCCCGTCGTCGTGCCCCGCCGCACCCCCCGCCGCACCCCCGAGAGGAGCGGACGATGAGCTACGACCTGCGCCGCGGGCTCGACGCCCTGGCCGCCGAGGAGCGGGCGGCGGCGGGCGACCTGCCGGTCGACGCCCTGCGCACCCGGGCCCACCGGCGCCGCACGGTGCGGACCGCCGCGGCGTCCGGCCTGGCCGTGGCGGTCGTCGCCGCGGTCGCCGTCGCCGCCGTGGCCCTGCCGGACCGGCTGCGCACCCCGCCGGCCGGCACCCCGACGCCGACCGACACGACCCCCACCCCGACGCCGGAGGCGTGGCCGAGCGCCGTGACCCTCGACGGCCCGGTGCCCGGCTGCGGCGACCCGATGCCCGCGCTCGTGCGGCCGGCGGGCGACCCGGAGATCGCCCTCGAGGTCGAGGTCGGCCTCCCGCCCGTCCAGGGCGGCGTCGTCGACACCGGCGTCACGATCGTCTCGCCCCCCGGCTTCCAGGTGGCGTACCGGTCCTCCGACGTGGTCGGCCTGCTGGTGCGCGACGGCGTCGTCGTCGCCGTTCCCGACCCCCTGGACGAGGACGTCGTCTACTGGTCGGACGAGGGCGAGATGGGCGCGCTGGCGCGCCAGCCGCGCGCGGAGCGCTGCGCGGAGCCGGGCACGGCGCTCGACGGCGGCACCTACGAGCTCTACGTGGTCGCCGAGCTGCGGCAGGGCGACCCCGAGGCACGGGCCTGGACCGACAGCACGACGGTGGTCGGCGGCCCGGTCCCCGTGACGCTGGAGGCGCCGTTCGACCCGCACCCCGCGCTCGCGGACCTCGTCGTCGGCACGGCCGGCCTCGGGCCGCTGACCGTCGGCCTGCCGCCGGAGACCAACCCCGGCGCCGCGATGATCCGCTACGTGCCGGACGCGTGCGTCGCCGACCGGGCGGGCGGCGCGGACGGGGGCGACCCCGGTCGCTGGCTGGCGGACTACGACCCCGTCCCGGAGTTCGCGGTCTACGGCGGGGACGAGCTCCAGCCGCCCTTCACGGTGGCCGTCGCCGACGGCGTCGTCGCGCGCGTCGACGTCCGGACGGACCGGCTGGCGACCGCCGCCGGCATCCGCCTCGGCTCGACCCTCGCCGAGCTGCGGGCCGCCTACCCCGGCATCGTGGAGGAGACGAGCATGGCGGGCTGGTCCCGCGTCTGGGTCGTCCGCGACGCGGCCGGGACGCTCGTCGTCGAGACCGCCGACGACCTCGACGGCTACCTCCCGGAGCTCACCGAGGAGACCGTCGTCGGGATCCGCGTGCTCGCCCCCGGCGCGCCCGGCGCCGCGGCGCACACCCTGGGCAGCGACGACGTCGCGGGGAGCTGCATCTAGGCGGCTGCCGCCGACCCGCGCACCCAACGGTTCGCCGGCCCTCCTCGTCTGGAATGGTGACGACCGGAGGGAGCGGAGATGGCGTGGGGTGACGACCTCGCCGAGCTGGCGGCGACGCGCGGCCCGGCCCTGGTCGGCTACGCCTACCTGCTGACGGGCGACCTCGACCGGGCGCAGGACCTCGTGCAGGAGGCCCTCGCACGGGCGTTCGGCCGGCCGCGCCTCGGCGCGGACCTGCGCTGGACCGAGGCGTACGTCCGCCGCACGATCCTCAACGCGTTCCTCGACGGCGCCCGCCGCGACCGGCTGTGGACCCGGTCGCGGCACCTGTTCGCGGTGGACGAGCCGCGCGCGGGCCAGGGCGACCAGGTCGCGAGCCGCACCGCGGACCACGTGGACGTCCAGGCGGCCCTCGCGCTCCTGCCCCCGCGGGAGCGGGCGTGCGTCGTCCTGCGGTTCTACGACGACCTGACGGTCCCCGCGCTCGCCGAGCGCCTGGGCATCAGCGAGGGCGCGGCCAAGCGGTACCTGTCCGACGGCGTCCGGCGGCTGGAGTCGGTGCTCGGCCCGGCTGCCGCCGACGCGGGCCCGGCCGCCGAGGTCGTCGACGTGCGCACGAGCGGAAGGAGCCGGCGATGAGCGACCACCTCGCCGGGCGTGACGGGAGTCCCGACGGCCGGGGCGGCGCGCCGCTCGCGGCCGCGCTGGCGGCGATCGCCGACGGGGCGGCGCGCGCGCAGGAGGCGCGCGAGGCGGACGGACGGGGGCTCGCGCTCGGCCAGGTCCGCGCGTCGGCGGCCCGCCGGCGGGCCCGCTTCGGGACGGGCGTGGGGCTCGCGGCGGCGGGCGTCGTCGCGGCCCTCGTGCTCGGCGGGGCCGCGCTGGCCCGGCTCGACCGGCCGGTCCCGCCCGCGGTCACCGAGACGCCCGAGGACGGCGTCGCGTGCGGCACCCGGCTCGCGGACCTGCCGCGGCCCGCGGACGGCCCGGTCGCCCGCGTGGACCTCGCGCTCGACGCCACGGCGGTGACGCCCGGCCAGACCGTCGCGGGCACCGTGACGCTCGACGCGGACGAGACCGTGGACCTCGATGCCGGGTACCCGATCCAGCTCGCGCTCGTGCGCGACGGGGTCGTCGTCGGGCTGGCCTCCCAGGTGTGGACGACGTCGCAGGCGGTGCGCGACGTCGCGATGCCCCTCGTCGCGTGCGGGCCCGTGGACGCGGCGGGCGGGTACGGCGTCGCCGCCGTCGTCGCGGGCCTCGTCCTGACGTCGGGTGAGGACTGGCCCTACGTGCTCGTCAGCGACCCGGTCCCCGTGGCGCTCGACGGCCCGGCCGTCGGCGCGGACCTCCCGGGCTGCGGGGAGCCGGCCGACGCCCTCGCGCCGTCGATCGCGACGCTGAGCACGACCGCGAGCGTGCAGGTCGGCGTCCTCGACGCGCAGACCGGCGAGTTCCTGCACGAGGGCTACGGCGACGCGCTGAACGTCCTCGTCGGGCTCGTCAACGACGGCCCCGACCTGTTCGGCGTGCGGGACCTCCGCCTCGAGATGCTCGTGGCCCAGGACGGCGTCGTCGTCGCCTCGTGGGCCGCCGACGCCGCCGACCTCGCCAGGGAGTGGCCCGTGTCGGCCGAGCCCGACCCGCTCGTCGGTGACTGGCCCGCGCTGGACGGCCGCCCCGCCCCCTGGACGGGGCAGGTCTCCCGCTGCGGCGCCGGCGCCGGCGGGGACCTCGGGCCCGGCGACTACGTCCTGTGGGTGCGCGCGAGCATGAGCGCGGCGGACCGGCCCGACGGCGAGCCCGCGCCCGTGGTCGTCGTCGCGCCGCCGGTGCCGTTCACCGTCCACGGCTTCGAGGACCCCGACAACCACGGTCCCGAGACGTTCCTGGCCGACGTCGACCCGGGCTGGTACGACGTCGACCCCGCCGAGGTCCCGGGCGACGTGCCGTTCACGGTCGACCCGGGCGACGAGGTGATCCAGGCGCAGGCCTCGGTCGACGGCCGGCGCTGGCGGGTCATGGTCACCTACGCGCGCGGGCGCGGCACGTACGAGCGCCTGCGCGACGGGGCCGTCGCCGCGGGCTTCGAGGTCGTGCGCGAGGAGTCCGACCCGGACCGCCCGGCGTGGGACCACGCCCAGCTGCGGCGCGACGACCTGCTCGTGGCCCTCGACCTGTCGAACGAGAGCGGGGGCGGGTTCGTCGCGTACTGGCTCGTCGTCCGCGACGCCTGACGCCCGCGGCTCAGGCCCGGAGGGCCTCGTCCAGCGTCGGGTAGATCTCGAAGACCTGGGTGAGCGCGGTGATCCGGAAGACCTTGAGGACCTTCTCCTGGTCGATGACCAGCCGGAGCCGGCCGCCCGCCGTCCGGACCCGCTTGAGCGCGCCGACGAGCACGCCGAGGCCGGTGGAGTCCATGAAGGGGACGCCCGTGAGGTCGACGACGATGTTCGTCGTGCCCGCCTCGGTCAGCGAGGCGAGCTCCTCGCGCAGGGTCGGGGCGGTGTAGACGTCGATCTCCCCCGTGACGTGCACGACTGTGCGGTCGCCGCTCGGGCGACTCGTGACCGACACCTCCACGTGACCCCCTCCTGACGCGCGTGGGCAGGCCGTGCCCGGTCGTTCCATTCAACCAGGCCCTGCCGCAGCGGCACGTCAGGCGCCGGTCGCGCCCTTCGGCTGCACGACGACGTGGTCGCGCACCCCCATCTGGGCGAGGTTCTCGCGGAGGGAGGCGACGACGTCGGGCGTGAGCACCGTCGGGTCGACGACGGTCCGCACCTGCAGGTCGACGCCCGCGTCGAGGCAGAGCCGCAGGCTGGCGTACGCCTTGTGCGCGCTCGCGCCGACGCCCGTGATCGCGCGGTAGAGGGTCGCCGGCGCCTTGATCTCGAGGACCACTCGGTCGGCGAGGGAGAGGACGGCGGCGAGGCGCTGCGGGTACGAGCCCGACGTGTGCAGGCCCACGGGCAGGCCGAGCGCCCGGACCTGCTCCATGGCGTCGGCGAGGCCGTCCTGGCGGGTCGGCTCGCCGCCGGAGAACACGACGCCCTCGAGCCCGCTGCGCGCGCGCACGAGGGTGTCCCGGACCTCGCGCCACGTCACGGTGCCGGGCATGAGCGGGTCGCGGAGGTCGGGGGTCTCGCAGGAGGTGCAGCTCCAGGGGCAGCCCTGCAGGAGGACGGTGAGGACCGTGCGGTCCGGCCAGTCGTCGGCCGCGGTGGCCGTCCAGCGGTTGATCTTCAGCGTGTCCGCGGACCAGAGCACCTCGGGCGGGATCGCGTGCAGCGACGTCGGTGACATGGTTCCCTCCTGCTCCCTGTCCTCCCCCAGTCTCGGAGCCGGGGCGCGCGCTGCCTTCGGACCTACGTCCCTGCCCGCGCCGGCCCAGGTCGCTGCCCGCGGGCCCGTCGGGCGTGGGCGCCGGGTGCGAGGATCGCCGCGTGGGCTCCCTCCTCGACGTGCTCCTCGCCGACGGGCGGCGGGCGGACCGCGTGACGCACGTCGAGCACCTGCCGCCGCGCGCGGGCGAGCAGGCGGACTGGCCCGCCTGGGCGGACCCGGCGCTGGTCGCCGGGTACCGGGCCCTGGGCGTGGAGCGGCCGTGGCGGCACCAGGTGGTCGCCGCCGACGCCGCGTGGTCGGGCCGGCACACGGTCCTCGCCACGTCCACGGGGTCCGGCAAGTCGCTGGCGTTCTGGCTGCCGGCGCTGAGCGCCGTCCGCGCGGAGGCGGCGACGGCGGGCACGGCGGCCGGGCCCGCGGCCTCCCGCCGGGCGACGGCGCTCTACCTGTGCCCCACGAAGGCGCTCGCGGCGGACCAGCTCGCGGGGCTCGAGCGGCTCGTCGAGGCCGCCGGGGCGCGCGACCTGCGGGTGGCGACGTGCGACGGCGACACCGACCGGACGGAGCGCCGCTGGGTGCGCGAGCACGCCGACGTCGTCCTCACCAACCCCGACTTCCTGCACTGGTCGCTCCTGCCCCAGCACGCGCGGTGGGACCGGCTGCTGCGCGGGCTGCGGTACGTCGTCGTCGACGAGGGGCACGCGTTCCGGGGCGTCTTCGGCGCGCACGTGGCGGCCGTGCTGCGGCGGCTGCGCCGGCTCGCCGAGCACCACGGCGGCTCGCCGACGTTCGTCCTGGCCTCGGCGACGACGGCGGACCCGGCCGCGAGCGCCGCGCGGCTGGTGGGCGTGCGGCCCGAGGACGTCGTCACCGTCGCCGACGACGCGTCCCCGCAGGGCACGCGGACGCTCGTGCTGTGGGAGCCGCCGCTCATGCCGGGCCGGGACCCGCTGGCGCCGGAGGAGGACGTGGACGGCGTCGAGCACACCGGCGCGGCGGACGCGCCGATGGCGCGCACGCACCGGACGGCGACCGCGGAGACGGCCGACCTGCTCACGGACCTCGTCGCGGCCGGGGCCCGGGCGCTGGCGTTCACGCGCTCGCGCCGGGCGGCGGAGTCGGTGGCGGCGATCGTGCGGGAGCAGCTCGAGGAGGTCGAGCCGGGCCTGGGCCGCCGGGTGGCCGCCTACCGCGGCGGCTACCTGCCCGAGGAGCGGCGGGCCCTCGAGGCGGGGATCCGCTCGGGGGACCTGCGCGCGCTCGCGACGACGAACGCGCTCGAGCTGGGGGTCGACATCTCCGGGCTCGACGCGGTGCTCATCGCGGGCTGGCCGGGCACGCGGGTCTCGCTGTGGCAGCAGGCCGGGCGGGCGGGCCGCGCGGGCACGGACGGGCTCGTCGCGCTCGTCGCGCGGGAGGACCCGCTGGACACGTACGTCGTGCACCACCCGGAGGCGGTGCTCGGCGCCCCGGTCGAGGCCACGGTGTTCGACCCGCAGAACCCCTACGTGCTCGGGCCGCACCTGTGCGCGGCGGCCGCCGAGCTGCCCCTGCGGGCGCCGGACCTGGAGCTGTTCGGGCCGGCGACCGCGGGCCTGCTCGACGAGCTCGTCGCCCGGGGCTGGCTCCGCCGCCGCGCGTCGGGCTGGTACTGGACGCACGCGGAGCCCGCGGCGCGCCTCACCGACCTGCGTGGCGCGGGCGGCGAGCCGGTGCGGGTGGTCGAGGCCGACACCGGCCGCCTGCTCGGCACCGTCGACGCCGGCGCCGCCGACGCGACGGTGCACACCGGGGCGGTGTACGTGCACCAGGGCGAGACGTACGTCGTCGAGGAGCTGGACCTGGAGGCGTCCGCAGCGTTCGTGAGCGCCCGCCGCGTCGACTACCGCACGTGGTCGCGCTGGCTGACGTCGGTGGCGGTCCGCGAGGTCCGCGAGGAGCGGCGGGCCGGCCCGGTGACGTGGGGCTTCGGCGACGTCGACGTGACCACGCAGGTCCTCGACTACCAGAAGCGCCGGGTGCCCGACCTCACGCCGATCGGCGGCGACGTGCTCGACCTGCCGCCCCGCACCCTGCCGACGACGGCCGTGTGGTGGACGGCGCCGGAGGAGGTGCTCGCGGCGGCCGGCCTGGGCGCGGGCGGCGACGTGCCAGGCGCGCTGCACGCGGCCGAGCACGCGTCGATCGGCCTGCTCCCCCTCCTGGCGACGTGCGACCGGTGGGACCTCGGCGGGGTCTCGACGGCCCTGCACCCGGACACCGGCTGCGCGACGGTGTTCGTGCACGACGCGTACCCGGGCGGCGCGGGCTTCGCCGAGCGCGGCTTCGCCCTCGGCGCGGCCTGGCTGCGCGCGACCCGGGACGCGATCGCCGCGTGCGGGTGCGCGGGCGGGTGCCCGGCGTGCGTGCAGTCGCCGAAGTGCGGCAACGGCAACACCCCGCTCGACAAGGCGGGCGCGATCGCCGTGCTCGACGCCGTGCTCGCCCACGCGCCCGCCTGAGCCGGCGCCCCTCCCGGCCGGGCCGACCCCGGTCCCGCGCGGGCCGCCGCCGACGCCACCGGCCCGACGCGGGTGGGCACCGTGGCGGTGACCTCGACGACGCCGCCCGGCCCGGCGGTGCACGCGGTCAGGGCGGCGCCGTTGGCCGCGGCGGCCTGCGCGGCCCGGCCGCACGGGTCGGCCTCCGCCAGCGCCGACGCCGTCGCCGCCATCCCCGGCGGCAGGGCGACGGCCGCGGCGCCGGCGAGCGCCGCGAGGTCGGCCGCCGTGCGGGCCTCGGCGCGGGCGACGCGGGCGGCACCGACCGTCCCGGCGGCGACCGCGAGGACCACCGCGACGGCCAGCAGGGCCAGCACGAGCACCGTGCCCGCACCGTCGTCCCGCGCCGCCACGGCCTTCACGGCCCGCACGACGCCCCGCCCGGCGCGCACGGCTCCGCCCACGCCGTGGCGCGCCCCGTGGCGGCGAGGCCGTCGGCGAACCACGCGCCCGGCAGGGCGCGGGTCACCTCGACCTCCACCCAGGGCGGGTCGCGGCGCACCGCGACCGCGGCTCCAGGGGCGACGCGGCGGGCCACCGCCGCCACCTCCGCGTCGCCCGCCCCGAGCGCGGCGACCCGCGCCCCCGCCCGCGCGGCGTCCTCGCACCGCACGCGCACCGACGACGCCGCGGTCGCCAGCAGCAGCGCCGCGAGGACGAGCGTCACGGCCACGAGGCCGAGCGCGAGCTCCGCCGTCACGGTCCCGCGGTCGCCGCGCCCGCGCCGCGGCCCGCCGCGCCCCGGGCACCTCACACCGACAGCGCCCCGCGGACGATGCCGGCGAGCAGCGCCCGCACCTCGTCGCTGCGCAGCACCGCGATGAGCAGCCCCGCGAACCCGACCGCCGCGACCGTGGCGATCGCGTACTCCGCCGTCGCCATCCCGCGCTCGCCCGCGAGCCGCACCCGCGCGGCGACGCCGCGCGGCGACCCGCCGGGCCGGCGCGCCGCCGCTCCTCCAAGGGCCGCCGCGGCCGCCTCGACCGTCTCCGCCGCGCCCTCCCGTCGCGCGCCCGCGGTCCCGCGCGTCGTGCCGTCCATCGCGTCACCTCCTCGCCCCGGGTCCGCCGGGTCCGGGCGGGGCCGGCGGCCCCACGGGGCCACTGTCCGACGACGGCGGCCGCGCGCCTCCGGCCGGGTCGCGCCGCCGGTGGACACGGGTGGGCCGGCGGACCTGTGGACAGCGCCCGCGCCCGACGAGCCGGACAGTGCGCGACGCCTCACCCGACCGTCGCGCCCGCGACCGAGACGAGGACGGGCACGAGCCCGACGAGCACGAACGCGGGCAGGTGGCAGACCGCGAGCGGGAGCACCAGCCGCACGCCGAGGCGCCCCGCCGCGGCGGTCGCCGCCGCCTGCCGCTCCCGGCGCAGCGTGGCCGCCGCGGCGCGCAGCGCCCCGGCCGGCGCGACGCCGTCCTCCCAGCTCGGCCGCACCGCGTCGGCGACGGGCGCCAGGCGCGGGTCGGCCCCGGCCCACGCCTCGGGCCAGGGGGCGCCGTCGTGCAGCCGCCGGGCGGCGCGCGCGAGGTCGCGGCCGCGCCGGCCGCCCGCGACCTCCCCCACCGCGGCGAGCGCGCCCGGGACGCTGCACCCGGCGAGGCACGCGGCGTCCAGCAGGTCGAGCACGACGGCGACGTCCAGCTCCGCCCGCCCCGCGGTCGCCGATCGGTCGCGGCGCCTCCCCGGCGCGCGGCCGGGCACGCGCCCGCCCGC
>JAAZAC010000289.1 GCA_012514545.1 Actinomycetales bacterium
CTCGGCCAGGCCGACCTGCTGCGCCGCGCGATGGGCAAGAAGAAGAAGTCCGAGCTGGACAAGCAGTTCGAGAACTTCTCGCGCGGCATGGCCGAGCGCGGCTACTCCCGGGACGCCGTGGAGACGCTCTGGAACATCCTCGTGCCGTTCTCGGACTACGCGTTCAACAAGGCGCACTCCGCGGCGTACGGGCTCGTCTCCTACTGGACGGCGTACCTCAAGGCGAACTACCCGACGGAGTACATGGCCGCGCTGCTGACGAGCGTGCGCGACGACAAGGACAAGTCGGCCCTCTACCTCGGCGAGTGCCGGCACATGGGCATCACGGTCCTGCCGCCGGACGTCAACTCCTCGGCCGCCGACTTCCGCGCGGTCGGCGCGGACATCCGCTTCGGCCTGTCGGCGATCCGCAACGTCGGCGCCAACGTCGTCGACGCGATCGTCAAGGCGCGCGAGGAGAAGGGCGCGTTCACGTCGTTCCAGGACTTCCTCGAGAAGGTGCCGGCCGTCGTCTGCAACAAGCGGACGATCGAGTCGCTCATCAAGGCCGGCGCGTTCGACTCGCTCCACCCGAGCCGGCGCGCCCTCCTGCTCGTCCACGAGCAGGCGGTGGACGCCGTCGTGGGCGTCAAGCGCAAGGAGGCGGAGGGGCAGTTCGACCTCTTCGGCGGCATGGGGGCCGACGACGGCGTGTCCGTGGCCGTCGAGGTGCCCGACGTGCCCGACTGGGACAAGAAGCAGCGGCTCGCGTTCGAGCGCGAGATGCTCGGGCTGTACGTCTCCGACCACCCGCTGTCGGGCCTCGAGCACGTCCTCGCGACGGCGGCGGACTGCTCGATCGCCACGCTGCTGGCCGACGAGCAGCGCGCGGAGGGCTCGATGGTGACGGTCTGCGGGCTCGTCACGTCGCTCCAGCGCAAGATGAGCAAGAACGGCAACCCGTGGGCGGCCGTGACGCTCGAGGACATCGACGGCTCGATCGAGATCCTCTTCTTCGGCGAGACGTACCTGACGTACGCGACGGTCCTGGCGGAGGACGCCGTCGTCACCGTGCGCGGCCGGGTGCGCCGCCGCGACGAGACGATCCAGCTGCAGGCCGTCGAGGTCTCCATCCCGGACGTGTCCGCCGCCGACGCGCGGCCCCTCACCATCACGATGCCCGTGGCCCGCTGCACGACGCCGGTCGTCGAGCGGCTGCGCGAGGTCCTGGCCGCGCACCCGGGCGTCACGCAGGTCAACCTCCGGCTCACGCAGCCGGGCCGGGCGACGGTGATGCGGCTGGAGGACACGCTGCGGGTCGAGCGGTCGACGGCGCTCTTCGGCGACCTCAAGGCCCTCCTCGGCCCCGGGTGCCTCGCCCCGTGACGCCCGCCGTCCACCTCACGCCCGAGCAGCGGGTCTTCGTGCTCGAGCGGCACGTCGCCACGCTCGCGACGCTGCGCCCGGACGGCACGCCCCACGTCGTGCCCATCGCCTTCACGTGGGACCCGGAGCGCGGCGAGGCGTGGATGACGACGGAGGACGGCTCGGTCAAGGTGCGCAACGTCGAGGCCGCGCTGGCCGCGGGGCGGCCCGCCCGGGGAGCGCTGTGCCAGGTGGCGGGCGGCCGGTGGCTCACGCTCGAGGGCACGCTCGTCGTGTCGCGGGACCCGGCGGACGTCGCGCTCGCCGAGCGCCGGCACGCCGTGCGGTACCCGCCGCTCGAGCCGGACGCGCGCCGCGTGGTGCTGCGCCTGGCGGTCGACCGGGTGCTCGGCTCGGCGTACATGACGCGCTGACGCGCTGACGGCGGCCGGATCGCGGGCCCTCCGGCCCGGCGTGGCGCCGACCCCGCCCGCCTAGACTGCGGCGCGTGATCGCAACCCTCGACCTGCGCGGCCGCCGCCCGGGCGCCCGCGAGCTCGCCGCCGTGCTGCCCCGTCCGGAGGTGGACGTCGCCACCGTCGCCGAGCAGGTCGCGCCCCTGGTGGCGGACGTGCGCGAGCGCGGCGCCGCCGCGCTGCGCGACCTCGGCGAGCGCTTCGACGGGGTCCGCCCGGTGCACCTGCGCGTCCCGGCCGCGGCGATCGAGGCCGCGGTGGCGGGGCTCGACCCGGCCGTCCGCGCGGCGCTCGAGGAGTCGATCCGTCGCGCGCGGCGCGTGCACGCCGCCCAGGTGCCCGCGCCCTTCGCGGTCGACGTGGCGCCGGGCGCGCAGGTGCGCCAGCGCTGGGTCCCGGTGCGGCGGGTCGGCCTCTACGTGCCCGGCGGGATCGCCGTCTACCCGTCGAGCGTCGTCATGAACGTCGTGCCCGCGCAGGAGGCCGGCGTCGGGAGCCTCGCGGTCGCGAGCCCGCCGCAGCGGGAGCACGGCGGGCTGCCGCACCCGACGATCCTCGCCGCCTGCGGCCTGCTCGGCGTGGACGAGGTGTACGCCGCCGGCGGGTCCCAGGCGATCGCGATGCTCGCGTACGGCGCGGCGGGCGAGACCGCCGACGACGGCGACGTGCTCTGCGAGCCGGTGGACGTCATCACGGGCCCGGGCAACCAGTACGTGACGGCGGCGAAGCGGCTGGTGCGCGGCGTCGTCGGGATCGACTCCGAGGCGGGGCCGACGGAGATCGCGATCCTCGCCGACGCGACGGCGGACCCGCGCCACGTCGCGGCGGACCTCGTCTCGCAGGCCGAGCACGGGCCGACGTCCGCGTCCGTGCTCGTCACCGACTCGACCGCGCTCGTCGCGGCCGTCGAGGAGCTGCTGCCCGGCATGGTCGCGGCGACCCGGCACGCCGAGCGGGTGCGCACGGCGCTGGGCGGGCCGCAGTCGGCGATCGTGCTGGTCGACGACCTCGAGCAGGGCCTCGCGGTGTGCAACGCGTACGGCGCGGAGCACCTGGAGATCCAGACGGCCGACGCGGCGGCGGTCGCCGAGCGCGTGACGAGCGCGGGCGCGATCTTCGTGGGCCCGTGGTCGCCGGTGTCGCTCGGGGACTACATGGCCGGCTCCAACCACGTGCTGCCCACCGGCGGGTGCGCGCACTTCTCCAGCGGGCTCGGCGTGCACTCCTTCCTGCGCGCCGTGCAGGTGGTGGAGTACGACGCCGGCGCGCTCGCCGAGCTCGCCGACCGGATCGTCACGCTCGCGGAGGACGAGGACCTGCCCGCCCACGGCGAGGCCGTGCGGGCGCGCTTCCCCGCGTCCTGACGGGCCCGTCCCGGCCCCCTTGCGACCCCGCGCGAATCGGGCCCCGCACGCGGCGGACGTCTGCGATGCTCGTGGTCGTGCAGCGTCGGACCGTCCCGGGCGTCCTCGCCGCGGCCCTGCTCCTCGCGGGCTGCGCGGCGTGCGGCAGCGCCGACCCCTCCGGGCCGACCGGCTCGGCCCCCGGCCCGGACGAGTACCTGCCCGGCCTCGAGGCCACCGTCGAGCTGCCGGACGGCGCCGCCCGCGCGGTCGTGCTCGTCGTCCCGGGCGGCGGCTTCAGCGCCGCGGACCCGACCGGCCTGCTGCCGCTCGGGGAGGACCTCGCCGCGGAGGGCATCGCCGCCGTGACGATCACCTACGGGCACGCGGGGACGGACACGTTCTACCCGGAGCCGGTCGACCAGGTCCGGTGCGCGATCGCCTACGCGGCCGCGCAGGCGCCCGAGGTGCCGGTCGTCGTCGTCGGGCACTCGGCGGGCGCGAACCTCGCGATGCTCGCGGGCCTGCAGCCCCTGCGCACCGACGTGACCTGCCCGTACGAGCCGCGCGCGGCCGACGCCGTCGTCGGCCTGGCGGGGCCCTACGACGTGCACCGGACGTACATCGGCGAGGACCTCTTCGGCGTCCCGCAGGCGGAGGACCCGGAGACGTGGCGTGCGGGCAACCCGCTGACGTGGGCGGCCGAGCGGGCCGAGGTGCCCACGCTGCTCGTGCACGGGACCAGCGACGAGCTGGTGCCCGTCGAGTTCACCGAGCAGATGGCGGCGGCGCTCACCGAGGGCGGGCACGACGTCGTCACCGTGTACCCGAACGGCGCGCGGCACAACGACGTCTTCCTCTCGGACTGGGTGCTCGAGGACCTGGTCCGCTGGGTCGACGACGTGGTCCTGGCCCCCGCGGAGGACTGAGCGGCGCGGACCTAGGATCGTGCCGTGCCCCTCCTGGAGATCATCGGCTGGTCCGGCTCCGTCCTGCTCGTCGTCTCCCTGCTGCAGACCAGGGTGATGCGGCTGCGGGTGCTGAACTCGGCGGCGTCCGCGATCCTCGTCGGCTACAACGCGGCGCTCGGTGTGTGGCCGATGGTCGCCATGAACGCGGTGCTCGTCGGGATCAACCTCTGGGTGATCTCCGGGATGCTGCGCACGCGGCACGACGCGCGGGCGTACGACGTCGTGCGGGTGGGGGTCGGCGAGCCCTTCCTCGCCCACCTCCTCGCCCGGCACGCGGAGGACGTCGCGCAGTTCAACCCGCCGCCCGAGGAGCTGCTCGCCCAGGCCGAGCACGCCTTCCTCGTCACGAGCGGCGACGAGGTCGTGGGCGTCGTGCTCTCGCGCGCGGGCGACGCCGACGGCGAGCAGCAGGTGGTGCTCGACTACGTCCTGCCGCCGTACCGGGACTTCACGCCGGGCGAGTTCGTGTTCCGCGCGGACGGCCCGTTCGCCGAGATGGGTGCCCGGCGCGTCGTCGCGTCGCCCGCGATGACCGCGTCCGAGCGGTACCTCGCGGCCGTGGGCTTCGTGCCCGACGACGCGGGCCGCCGCGTGCTGCACCTCGCCGGCGCGGCACGGCCCGAGGGCTGAGCGCCCCGGCGGGCGCCGGGTGCCCGTCGCTACCATCGGCGCGTGCCCGAGACCCCGTCGCCCGCGCGCGCCGCGCTGCCGCTGCGCGAGGACCTGCGCGGCCTCGAGCCGTACGGCGCCCCCCAGCTCGCGGTGCCGGTGACGCTCAACGTCAACGAGAACCCGTACCCGCCGTCGGAGGCGGTGGTCGCGGACATCGCGGCCGCGGTCGCGGAGGCGGCCCGGGGGCTCAACCGCTACCCGGACCGGGAGTTCCGCGACCTGCGCGCCGACCTCGCGGCGTACCTGCTGCGCGAGTCGGGCGTGGCGCTCGAGGTGGACCAGGTGTGGGCGGCGAACGGCTCGAACGAGGTCATGCTCCACCTGCTGCAGGCCTTCGGCGGGCCGGGCCGGACGGCCCTGTCGTTCGCGCCGACGTACTCCATGTACCCCGAGTACGCGCGCGACACCGCGACCCGCTGGGTCGTCGGGCGGCGCGAGGCGGACTTCACGCTCGACCCCGCGCACGCGGCGTCGGCCGTCGCGGAGCACGCGCCGTCCGTCGTCCTGCTGGCGAGCCCGAACAACCCGACGGGGACCGCCCTGCCGACGGCGACCGTGCGCGCCGTCCTCGAGGCCGCCGACGCCGTGCCCGGCGGGTGCGTCGTCGTCGTCGACGAGGCGTACGGCGAGTTCCGGCGGGCGGGCACGCCGTCGGCGCTCGAGCTGCTCGCCGACCACCCGAACCTCGCGGTCACGCGCACGATGTCGAAGGCGTTCGGGATGGCCGGCGCGCGCATCGGGTACCTCGCGGCGGCGCCCGCGCTCGTCGACGCGCTGCGCATCGTCCGGCTGCCGTACCACCTGTCCGCGGTGACGCAGGCCGTGGCGCGCGCCGCGCTGCGCCACGCCGACGCGCTGATGGCCCAGGTTGCCGGCCTGCGCGCCGAGCGGGACGCGACCGTGGCGTGGCTGCGCGAGCAGGGCTGGCGCGTGGCGGACTCGGACGCGAACTTCGTGCTGTTCGGGGTGTTCGAGGACCGGCACGCCGTCTGGCAGGGCCTGCTCGACCGCGGCGTGCTCATCCGCGAGGTCGGCCCGGAGGGCTGGCTCCGCGTGTCGGTGGGCACCCCCGACGAGATGGCGCGGTTCCGCGAGACACTGCTCGCGGTGACCCAGGGGAGGACCGCATGAGCCGCACCGGCCGCGTGCAGCGCACGACCTCGGAGTCCGACGTCCTCGTCGAGCTCGACCTCGACGGGTCGGGCCGCACCGACGTCGCCACGGGCGTGCCGTTCTACGACCACATGCTCACGGCGCTCGGCAAGCACTCGCTCATCGACCTGACGGTGCGCGCCACGGGCGACGTCGAGGTGGACGTCCACCACACGGTCGAGGACGTCGCGATCTGCATCGGGCAGGCGCTGCGCCAGGCGCTCGGCGACAAGGCGGGCATCGCGCGGTTCGGCGACGCCGTCGTGCCGCTCGACGAGGCGCTCGCCCAGGCCGTCGTCGACGTGTCCGGGCGGCCGTACCTCGTGCACCGCGGCGAGCCGCCGGGGCAGGAGTACCACCTCGTCGGCGGGCACTTCACGGGGTCGCTGACCCGCCACGTGCTCGAGTCGATCGCGCACCACGCGGGCATCTGCATCCACATGCGCGTGCTCGCGGGCCGCGACCCGCACCACGTCGTCGAGGCGCAGTTCAAGGCGCTCGCGCGCGCCCTGCGCGCCGCCGTCGAGCCCGACCCGCGGGTGCAGGGCGTGCCGTCGACGAAGGGTGCGCTCTGACGGTGGGCCCGTCGCCCGACGGCGGCCCGCCGCCCGCCGCGCTCGTCGTCACGCAGGTCGCCCTGCCGGAGGCGCTCGCCGCCGCGTGCGCCCTCCAGCGCGTGGAGGTGGACGTCGTCCCGACGCCGGTCGGCTGCGTGGCCGTGTGCCGCGACGTCGCCGAGGGGGCGCCGGCGGCCGTCGCGCGCGCGATCACGTCGCTGCTGCCCGGCGTGCCGGCGCTGCTGCTCGAGCAGCGCGACGGCCGCGTCGCGGCGGCCCGGTGGTCCGACGGCGCGGAGGCGGGCGCGGTGGCGCCGGGCCTGGCGCTCGAGGGCGCGCCCGCCGTCGTCGAGCAGCTGCTCCTCGGCCAGGCGACGGCGGCCGAGCAGCCCGGGGCGTGCACGTCCGTCGGCATGTCGCGGTGGCAGGCGACGCGCACGCTCGCGGCGGTGACCCGGGCGACCCGGCGGGCCGCGCGGCGGGCCGCGCGGCGGGCCCGCGACCGCGCCGCGGGCGGGGGGACAGGGTCCTGAGACGGCTCCCGGGGGCGGGCCCCGCGCTCGTTACCCTGGGCCGGTGACCGCCCCTCGCGTCGTCGTCCTCGACTACGGCTTCGGCAACGTGCGCTCGGCCGTGCGCGCGCTCGAGCGCGTCGGCGCCCGCGTGGAGCTGACGGCGGACCACGACGCGGCCGCCGAGGCCGACGGGCTGGTCGTGCCCGGCGTCGGCGCGTTCGCGGCCGTCATGGCGGGCCTGCGCCGGGTCGGCGGCGACCAGGTCGTCGACCGCCGTCTCGCGGGCGGGCGCGCGGTGCTCGGCATCTGCGTCGGCATGCAGGTGATGTTCGCCGCCGGGGTCGAGCACGGGGCGCGCACCGAGGGCCTGGCCCAGTGGCCCGGCGAGGTCGACCGGCTGGAGGCCCCCGTGGTGCCCCACATGGGCTGGTCGCGGGTCGAGCCGCCCGCGGAGAGCGTGCTGTTCCGCGGGCTGCACGACGCGCGGTTCTACTTCGTGCACTCCTACGCGGCGCGGTCGTTCCCCCCGCTCGGCGGAGGCCGGTTCCGGCCCCCGCTCGTCACGTGGTCCGAGCACGGCGAGCGGTTCGTCGCCGCCGTCGAGAACGGGCCGCTGTCCGCCACCCAGTTCCACCCCGAGAAGTCCGGCGACGCCGGCGCCGAGCTCCTGCGGAACTGGCTGGGCACCCTGAGCTGACCGTCCACCGCCCCTGACCGACCCACCGACCACCTCCCGGAAGGACCCGCGCATGTCCCGCCTCGTGCTGCTCCCCGCCGTCGACGTCGCTGACGGCCGCGCCGTGCGGCTCGTGCAGGGCGAGGCCGGCACGGAGACCGCCTACGGCGACCCGCTCCGCGCGGCGCTGGACTGGCAGGCCGGCGGCGCGGAGTGGATCCACCTCGTCGACCTCGACGCGGCCTTCGGCCGCGGGTCGAACGCCGACCTGCTCGCCGAGGTCGTGGCGGCCGTCGACGTGCGCGTCGAGGTGTCGGGCGGGATCCGGGACGACGCCTCGCTCGAGCGCGCGCTCGCCTCGGGGGCGGCGCGCGTCAACCTCGGCACGGCCGCGCTCGAGGACCCGGAGTGGACCGCGCGAGCGATCGCCCGGTACGGCGACCAGGTCGCCGTCGGGCTGGACGTCCGGGGGACGACGCTCGCGGCGCGCGGCTGGACCCGCGAGGGCGGCGACCTGTGGGAGGTGCTCGCGCGGCTCGACGACGCGGGCTGCGCGCGGTACGTCGTCACGGACGTCACGAAGGACGGGACGCTGCGCGGGCCGAACCTCGACCTGCTCCGGGCGGTGTGCGCCCGGACGAGCGCCCCGGTGATCGCGTCCGGCGGCGTCTCCTCGCTCGACGACCTCGCCGCGCTGCGCGAGCTCGTGCCGCTCGGGGTGGAGGGCGCCATCGTCGGCAAGGCCCTCTACGCGGGCGCGTTCACGCTGCCCGAGGCCCTGGACGTGGCCGGGCGGCCGTAGTGCCCGGCCGCGCGCTGCCCCCGACGTCGCGGTTCGCCGGCGACGACGGCGCCGCGGACCCCGCGCTCGCCGCCGCCCTCGCGCGCCTCGCGGTCGACCCCGACGGCGGGCTCGCGGCCGTGGTGGCCGCGCTCGCGAGCGCGCGGGTGCTCGTCCCCGTCGTCGCCGTCGAGCACGCCGACGAGGAGGGGGCGGCGCACGAGGGCGCCGACGCCTGCGCCGCCCCGGCCGGCCCGTTCGCCGAGGCGCGGCACGCGTCCGCCGGCGTCGTCGCGGTGGCCGCGCCGGACGGGCGGCGCGCCCTGCCGGTCTTCAGCTCGGTGGACGCGCTCGCCGCGTGGCACCCCGACGCCCGCCCGATGCCGGCCGAGGGCCCGCGCGCGGCCGCCGCCGCGGTGCAGGAGGGCTGGGCGCTGCTCGTCGTCGACCCCGGCGGCCCGGTGACCGCCGTCGTGCCGCGGCCCGCGGTGCACGCGCTGGCGAGCGGCGCCGCGTGGCGGCCGGCCGTCGCGGGCGGCGCGGTGCGCGCGGAGGTGGCCGACGCCGTCGGGCGGGCGCTGCGCGACGCGGCGGGCGTGCGGTCCGTGCGCGCGGAGCCGGGCCGCGGCGCCGAGGTCGCGGTCGTGCTCGCGGTCGCGCCGGGGCTCACGCGGGCCGGCCTGGACGCCGTCCTCGGGGACGTGCGCCACCGGCTCGCGGCCGCCGACGACGTCACCGCCGCCGTCGACAGCCTCGAGCTCCGGGTCGTCAGCGCCGGCGACGCCTGAGCGCCCGCGCCACGAGGACGGCGACGAGCGCGACGAGGAGCTGGCCGCCGAGCACCGCGCGGTTGAGGTCGAACGCGGGCTCCCAGCGGACGTCGGCGCCGCGCACCACGTACACGCCGACGGGCGTGACCTGGACGCCGAAGCCCCCGCCCGAGCCGGAGCCGGTGCCGGTGCGGACGCTGCCGCGCTCCTCCCACGGCCCGTCGCCGCCGCCGGAGCCGGCGCCGCCCGCGACGCGGGCGACCGGCACGAGCGTCACGCCGTCGCGCTCGATCGGCGTGCCGAACGCCCGGCGGACGTGGATGAGGCGTCGGGCCACCCGCAGCGGGGTGGAGCGCAGGCGGGCCTCGAGGGGGCGGCCGGAGGTCGGGCCGTCCGGCGGGGTGGCGGTGTCCTGGGTGTCCATCCACCCATCGTGCACCCGCGCGTCAGGGTGCGGGGGCGGCGCCGGGCCCGAGGGTGAGGCCGGGGTCGGCGCCGGGATCGGTGCCGGGGACGGCGTCGGTCCCCGGGTCGGCGCCGGGGTCGACCAGGGGGCGGCAGGGTGTCGTCGGGGTGAAGGCGTCGGCGTCGGCGAGCAGCCGCGCGAGCGTGCTCACGGGGACGATGAAGGACTGCCCGGCCGCGTTCTTCGCGTAGACGACGCCGACGACGCGGCCGGCGGCGTCGAGCACCGCGGAGCCCGAGCTGCCCGGCTCGACCGGCGCGTCCGTGACGAGCACCTCGCCGAGGTTCTCGTTGAGCGGGTCGGTCGTCGCGCCGATGACGTGGCCCTCCGTGACCGTGAGCGTGCCGCCCTGCGGGTAGCCGACGACCGTGACGACGTCGCCGCGCACCGGGTCGGCGTCGGCGAGCTCGGGGAACGACGGCAGCTCCTCGGACGTGCGCACGAGGGCGAGGTCGGCGATCGACGCGGTGCTCGCCGCCGTGACGTCGATGTCCCGCCCGTCGTAGGTGGAGACCTGCAGCTCGGCCGAGTCGGCGACGACGTGCTTGTTCGTGATGAGCGTCGTCGCGTCGACGGCGAAGCCGGAGCCCGTCGAGAGCGAGCCGCACCCGACGTTGCGGATGCGCACCGCCATGCGCTGCACGGCGTCGAACCCGTCGGGCGTCAGCCCGGTGGGCGTCTCGACGGGCGGCTCGCTGGGCACGAAGGCCGTGACCGGGTCGGGGGGGCGGGTCGGGAAGTCCCCGCAGCCCGCGAGCGGCGCCAGGCCGAGGACGAGGGCGGCCAGGCCCGCCGCGGTCCTCCGCGACGCGGCCGTCATCGGGCGAGCTCGCGCTGGAGGGAGATGTTGGCCTCGCTCGCCTCCTGGCACAGCGCCTCGACGTCGGTCTCGAACTGCGCGAGCTGCTCCGGGTCGTACGGCGGCGCGTCCTCGCCGGCCTCGGCCTGCTGCTGGAGGTAGCCGATGAGCTCCTGCTGGCCCTGGACGCACTGGTCGAGGGCGAGCGCGACGTCGCCGGCGGCCTTGCTGACGCGCTGCTGGTAGTCGACGAGCTGCTGGGTGATCTCCCAGTCGTCGAGGGCCTGGTTCTTCTCGTCGGCGAGCTCGACGATGCGCTGGTGGGCGGTGGCGAGCTGCGCTCGCACGGCCTCGAGCTCGGCCTGCGAGCCGGCGAGCTGGTTGCGCGTCGTGGCGAGGTCCTTGCCCAGGTCCTCCGACGTGCGCAGGTAGCCGCGGGCCTGGTCGCGCCACTCGACGGCGCTCACCCACAGGTAGGCGGTGAGCGCGGCGTGCCCGACGAGGAGCGCCACCACGCCCGCGGCGGCGGCGCGGCGCACCCACGCCGGCCGCGGCGGACGGTCCTCGCCGTCCGCCGCGTCGTGCCGCGCGGGCTCGTCGGGCGCGCCCGCCTCGACCTCGCCCGCCTCCTCCGCGGGCGGGCCGTCGGCGGAGGCCCCGGCCGGGCCCGCCGCGGCGGTCGCGGCGCCGCCCGCGCGGGTGGTCAGGGTGACGTCGTAGAGGACGGCGGTCTCGGTGGCGGCGTCGGGCGGCAGGGGCTCGGAGAGCAGGTGGGCGTGCGCCGAGGCGTCGAGGTGGCGCTCGTCCGCGCCCTCGTCCGGCGCTGCGTCCGGCACGGCGCCCGGCGCTGCGTCCGGCGCTGCGTCCGGCACGGCGTCCGGTCGGGCGGCCTCGGGTGACGCGCCCGGCTCCTCGGCGCGCGCGCGTTCGTCCGTCACGGCCCCCCGCGGCTCCTCCACCTGGTCAGGATAAGCGGCGGGGCCGTTCGGGGGAGGCCCGGGGCGCCCCGTCGTCGGGCGGGCCTGCTCAGCCGACGGGCCCGGTCCAGGCCTCGCCGGGCCCCTCGCCGGGCGCGTCCGGGAACGGCGAGGCCTCCCGGAACGCGAGCTGCAGGGAGCGCAGCCCGTCGCGCAGCGCGCGGGCATGCTGGTTGCCGATCTCCGGCGCGGCCGCCACGACGAGGCCCGCGAGCGCCGTGATGAGGCGCCGCGCCTCGTCGAGGTCGACGAGGTCGCTGCCCTTCGCCTCGGGGGTGTCGGGGGCGAGCCCGCACTTCACGGCGGCCGCGCTCATGAGGTGGACGGCCGCCGTCGTGATGACCTCGACGGCGGACACCTCGGCGATGTCGCGGGTGGCCGCGGCGGCGTCGGGCCCGGGTGGCGGGGTGGCGGGGGAGGGGGCACCGGTCATGGGACTGATCCTGCCAGGCGGGGCGGAGGCGCCCGGGTGGTACCCTTGTCGGCGACCGACCGGGGTCCGTCCGCGGACGCCGGTGCACAAGCGGAGTCCATCCCACCCGCGCCGAACGCTTCCGGGGCTCGCCCCGGGGCGACAGGTACCGGGTCCGGTCCGAACGGCCCGCCGGGCAGCGTCAGCGTCCCGGGCGGGGCCGGTGCCCGTGTGCGGGCGTTCGGGGCCTCCGCTGTGAACGGCAGCGGGGGCCTTCTCGTTGCCGGCGGTCGCCCCGTCGACGAGCTGAGGAGTCCCACATCAGCGAGCCCCGCATCAACGATCGGATCCGCGTGCCGGAGGTCCGACTCGTCGGACCGAACGGCGAGCAGGTCGGCATCGTTCGGCTGGAGGACGCCCTGCGCCTCGCGCAGGAGGCGGACCTCGACCTGGTCGAGGTCGCGCCGGACGCGCGCCCGCCGGTCTGCAAGCTCATGGACTACGGCAAGTACAAGTACGAGGCCGACATGAAGGCCCGTGAGGCCCGGCGCAACCAGGCCAACACGGTCCTCAAGGAGATCCGCTTCCGCCTGAAGATCGACCCGCACGACTACGGCACGAAGAAGGGCCACGTCGAGCGGTTCCTCCGGGCGGGCGACAAGGTCAAGGTCATGATCATGTTCCGCGGCCGCGAGCAGTCGCGTCCCGAGATGGGCCTGCGCCTCCTCCAGCGACTCGCCGACGACGTCGCGGAGCTGGGTTTCGTGGAGAGCGCGCCCCGCCAGGACGGCCGCAACATGATCATGGTGCTCGGCCCGACGAAGAAGAAGTCCGCGGCCCGCGACCAGGCCCGCCGCCAGCAGCGCGAGCAGCGCGCCGAGCACACCGAGCCGGCCGAGGCGCCCGCGGCGGAGCCGAAGGCCGAGGCCAAGCCCGCCGCCGAGCCGAAGCCCGCGGCGGTCGCGAAGCCCGCGGCGGAGCCCAAGGCCGAGGCCAAGCCCGCCGCCGAGCCGAAGCCCGCGGCGGCCGCGAAGCCCGCGGCGGAGCCCAAGGCCGAGGCCAAGCCCGCGGCGAAGGCGGCCCCGAAGCCGGCCGCGAAGCCCGCCCCGGCGGCGGCCCCGAAGCCGGCTGCGCCCGAGGCCGCGAAGCCGGCGGCCCCGAAGCCGGCCCCCAAGCCGGCGCCGCGCCCCGCGCGGCCGAAGGCCCCGCCGACCGACTGACCCCCACACCGACCCGTCGCCGCACCGGGCGACCGACGAGAAGAGAGCACACAGTGCCGAAGAACAAGACGCACAGCGGTGCGAAGAAGCGGTTCCGGCTCACCGGGACCGGCAAGGTCATGCGCGAGCAGGCGAACCGCCGCCACCTGTTCGAGCACAAGTCGAGCCGGCGCACGCGCCGCCTCGCCGCCGACCAGGTCATGTCCAAGCCGGACACCCGCACCGTCAAGAAGCTGCTCGGCAAGTGAGCCCGCGGCGCGCACGTCGCGCCGGGCTCCCTCGCCCCGACACCCCAAGGAGCATCACGTGGCACGCGTGAAGCGGGCGGTCAACGCCCAGAAGAAGCGCCGGACGACCCTCGAGCGCGCCAGCGGCTACCGCGGGCAGCGCTCGCGCCTGTACCGGAAGGCCAAGGAGCAGGTCACCCACTCGCTCGTCTACGCCTACCGGGACCGCAAGGCGCGCAAGGGCGACTTCCGCAAGCTGTGGATCCAGCGGATCAACGCGGCGGCCCGCGCGAACGGCATGACCTACAACCGGTTCATCCAGGGCCTCAAGGCCGCGGGCGTGGGCGTCGACCGCCGCGTGCTCGCCGACCTCGCCGTCAACGACGCCGCGGCGTTCGCCGCGCTCGTCAAGGTCGCGCGCGAGGCGCTCCCGGAGGACGTCAACGCCGCCCGCACGCCGGCGGCCTGACGCCGCCGCGACGACGGTGCCCGCCGGCCGCCCCCAGGGGGGCGAGGACCGGTCCGACGCCCGGACGGCGCCCGAGCTGACCAACCCCCGCGCGGAGCGGGTGCGGGCGGTGCGGGCGCTGTCCGGGCGTTCCGTTCGCCTGCGCCACGGCCGGTTCCGGGTCGAGGGGCCGCAGGCGGTGCGCGAGGCGGTGCTCGGTCACCCGGCCGACGTCGTCGTGCGCGACGTGTACGTCACGCCCGAGGCGGCCCGGCGCCACCCGGACGTGCTCGCGGCGGCGCGCCGGGTCGGGCTGCCCGTGCGCCTCGGCACGCCGGAGGTGCTCGAGGCGATGAGCCCGGACGCCCAGGGCCTCGTCGCGGTCGCGGACCTGCTCGCCGCCTCGCTCGACGACGTGGTCGCCGCCGGCCCGCGGCTCGTCGCGGTGCTCGCGCACGTGCGCGACCCCGGGAACGCCGGGACCGTGATCCGGGCGGCCGACGCGGCCGGGGCGGACGCCGTCGTGGTGACGAGCGCGAGCGTCGACGTGCACAACCCGAAGGTCGTCCGGGCGACCGCCGGCTCCCTGTTCCACCTGCCGGTCGTGCAGGGCGCGGGGCTCGCCGACGTCGTCGGCGCCCTGCGCGCGGCCGGCCTCACCGTGCTCGCCGCCGACGGCGCGGGGGAGTGGGACCTCGACGACCTCCTCGACGCGGCCGGCCCGGGCGGCGGCCGGCACGCCGGCACGCCGGACCTCGCGGCCCCGACCGCGTGGGTGCTGGGCAACGAGGCGTGGGGCCTGCCCGACGACGACCGCGCGCTCGCGGACGCCGTCGTGCGGGTGCCCGTGCACGGCCGGGCGGAGTCGCTCAACCTCGCGACGGCCGCCGCCGTGTGCCTGTACGCGAGCGCCCGGGCCCAGCGCAGGGGTGGGCGCCGGACCCGGGCGTGAGGCAGCGCGCCGGGGCGCCCGGCCGTGGCTCGGTCTCAGGCGGTCGGCGGGGCCGGCGGCGCGGCGTACCCGGTCGGCGCCTGGGGGTAGGCGGTCGCGCCCGGGTAGCCGTACGGGTACGGCGTCCTCGTCTCGGACGGCATGACGATCCACAGGATCGGGTAGACGAGCAGCTGGCTGCCCGGCAGGACCATCAGCAGGAGCACGAACAGCAGGCGCGCGGGCCAGGGGTCGATCCCGAGGCGGCGGCCGATCCCGGCGCACACGCCGCCCAGCACGCGGCCCTCGAGGGGGCGGACGAGGCCGTCGCGGTTCATGCTCTCGTGGAGCGAGGACATCAGGTTCTCCTTCGGTGGGGTGTGCCTCCAGCATCGGCGCGCGCGGGCGGGCGCGGTATCGGGGAGCCACCGGATCCGCCCCGGACGCGCCCCCGGCCCGACCCCGACCGCCGGACCCCGAGCGCGCTCGGGGGCGCCGCCGACCCCGGCGCGCGGCCCCGGCCCGCACGGTCGGGCATCCTGGACGGGTGCGCCTGTTCGCCGCCGTCCGCCCGCCCGCGGACGTGCTCGACCACCTCGAGACCGCGCTCGCCTCGGTGCGCGCCGGCACCGAGCCCGGGCCCGGCCGCGGCCCCCTGCGCTGGACGCCGCCCGCCGACCGGCACGTGACCGTCGCGTTCTACGGCGAGGTGCCGCAGGGCCGGCTCGACGAGGTGGCGCAGGCGCTCGACGCGGCGGCGTCGCAGGTCGCGCCGTTCGCCGCGAGCCTGTCGGGGGCGGGCCTGTTCGACGGCCGCACGCTCTGGGTCGGCTGCACGGGCGAGGGCTGGGCGCCGCTCATGGCGGCGGCGGGCGACGTCGGCGTCGGGCTCGGCCGTCCGGCCGACCGCCGGTCGCGCCCGCACCTGACGATCGCGCGCGCCCGGCAGGGCGGCGGCCGCCAGGGGACGGGGCGCGCGCGGCCCGGGGGCGACCGGCGTCGGCCCGGCGGGCCGGACCCGGCCGCGCTGGCGCACGCCCTCGCGCTCTACCGGGGCCCCGGGTGGACCGTGGGCGAGGTCGCGCTCGTCGAGTCCCACCTGGGCGCGGGGCCGGGCGGGAGCCCGCGGCACGACGTCGTGCACGTCGCCCCGCTGGGCACCGGGCCGGGCGCGCTGTGGCAGGATGTGGGCCGTGCGCAGGACTGATCGCCGATTTAGCGGGCCCGCAGGCGGGCCGCGCGGCTGATCCGCGCACGGGAGCCGGGCACGGCTGACCGAGGGCCCTCTGCGGGCGGTGACGACCAGCGCCCCGACACTCCCTGGAAGGCACCATGTCCGACCCCCTCTCGCCGCTCGACGCCGCGGGCGTCCGGGCGGCCGTCGACGAGGCGCTCGCGGCCATCGCGGCCGCGCCCGACCTCGACGCCCTGAAGTCCGTCCGGATCGCCCACGCCGGCGACCGCAGCCCCCTCGCGCTGGCGAACCGCGCCATCGGCGGGCTCGACCGCGCGCAGAAGGCCGAGGCCGGCCGCCTCGTGGGCCCCGCGCGCGCCGAGGTCAACGCCGCGCTCGCGGCCCGGCAGGCCGAGCTCGAGGCCGAGCGCGACGCGCGCGTGCTCGTCGAGGAGGCCGTCGACGTCACGCTGCCGGTCGAGCGCGGCCTCGCCGGCGCCCGGCACCCGCTCGAGACGCTCGCCGAGCGCATGTGCGACGTCTTCGTCGCCATGGGCTGGGAGGTCGCCGAGGGCCCCGAGGTCGAGACCGAGTGGCACAACTTCGACGCCCTCAACTTCGACCCGGACCACCCGGCGCGCGCCATGCAGGACACGTTCTTCGTCGCGCCCGAGGGCTCGGGCGTCCTGCTGCGCACGCACACCTCGCCCGTGCAGACCCGCGCCATGCTCGCGCGCTCCGCCGAGCTGCTCGAGGCCGGGCGCGGGATCTACGTCGTCTGCCCCGGCAAGACGTTCCGCACGGACGAGCTCGACGCGACCCACACCCCCTTCTTCCACCAGATCGAGGGGCTCGCGGTCGACAGGGGCCTGACGATGGCCCACCTCAAGGGCACGCTCGACCATTTCGCGCGCGCCATGTTCGGGCCCGACGCCGTCACGCGCCTGCGGCCGTCGTTCTTCCCGTTCACGGAGCCGAGCGCCGAGATGGACCTGCGCTGCTTCGTCTGCGGCGGCGCGGACGCCGAGTGCCGCACCTGCTCCGGCACGGGCTGGATCGAGTGGGGCGGCTGCGGCATGACCCACCCGAACGTCATCCGCGCGGCGGGCATCGACCCCGACGTGTACACGGGGTTCGCGTTCGGCATGGGCGTGGAGCGGACGCTGATGTTCCGCCACGGCGTGCGCGACATGCACGACATGGTCGAGGGCGACGTGCGGTTCAGCCGCCAGTTCGGGATGGAGCTGTAGATGGTCCGGGTACCGCTCACGTGGCTCGCGGAGTCGGTCGACCTGGCCGGCGCGTCCGCGGAGGAGGTGGCCGCCGCCCTCGTGCGCGTCGGCCTCGAGGAGGAGGGCATCCACGGGTCCGACGTCACCGGGCCCCTCGTCGTCGGCCGCGTGCTGACGCTCGAGAAGGAGACGCACTCCAACGGCAAGACGATCTCGTGGTGCCGGGTCGACGTCGGGCCGGAGCACAACGCGCCCGCCGAGGGCGACGTGCCCGCGGGCCGGGGGATCGTCTGCGGGGCGCACAACTTCGGCGTCGGCGACCTCGTCGTGGTGGCGCTGCCGGGCGCGGTGCTGCCCGGGCCGTTCCCCATCACCGCGCGCAAGACGTACGGGCACGTCTCCGACGGCATGATCTGCTCGGCGCGCGAGCTCGGGATCGGCGACGACCACACGGGGATACTCGTCCTGGGCGACGAGCACGACCCCGCCGACCTCGTGCCCGGCCGGGACGCGATCACGCTGCTCGGCCTGGACGAGCGCACGGTCGAGGTCAACGTCACGCCGGACCGCGGCTACTGCTTCAGCGTGCGCGGCGTGGCGCGCGAGTACGCGCACGCGACGGGCCGGGCGTACCGCGACCCGGCGCTCGCGGTGTCCCCGCCCCCGGCGACCGCGGGCGGGTTCCGGGTCGAGGTGGCCGACGACGCGCCCATCCGCGGGCGGGTCGGCTGCGACCGGTTCGTGGCGCGCGTCGTGCGGGGCGTGGACGCGACGGCGCAGAGCCCGTCGTGGCTCGAGCGGCGGCTCACGCAGGCGGGCATGCGGCCGATCTCGCTCGCCGTCGACGTGACGAACTACGTCATGCTCGAGCTCGGCCAGCCGCTGCACGCGTACGACCTGGCCACCGTGGCCGAGCCGATCGTCGTGCGGCGCGCCCGCCCGGGGGAGCGGCTCGTCACGCTCGACGACGTCGACCGTGAGCTCCACCCCGAGGACCTCCTCATCACGGACTCGCCCGACGGCGTGCCCGGCTCCCGGGTCATCGGCCTCGCCGGCGTCATGGGCGGCGCGAGCACCGAGGTGTCCGAGGCGACGGTCGACGTGCTGCTCGAGGGCGCGCACTTCGACGCCGTGTCGATCGCGCGCACGGCCCGGCGGCACAAGCTGGGCTCGGAGGCGTCCCGCCGGTTCGAGCGGGGCGTGGACCCGCAGCTCCCGCCGCGCGCGGTGCAGCGGGCGATCGACCTGCTCGTGCGGTTCGGCGGCGGCACCGTCGACCCCGAGGTCACGGACGTGGACGAGGTGCCCCCCGCCGCGCCGGTGCGCATGCCGGCCGACTTCCCGGCCCGCATCGTCGGCCTCGACTACTCGGCGGCCCGGGTGCGGGAGCTGCTCGAGGAGATCGGCTGCGCGGTCGCGGCCGACGGCGACGACCTCGTGGTCACGCCGCCGTCGTGGCGCCCCGACCTCACGGCGCCCATCGACCTCGTCGAGGAGGTCGCGCGGCTCGACGGGTACGAGCGGATGCCGTCGGTGCTGCCGGCCGCGCCGGCGGGCCGCGGGCTGACGCACGCGCAGCGCGTGCGGCGGTCGGTGGCGCGGGCGCTCGCCGAGCAGGGGTTCACCGAGGTGCTCACCTACCCGTTCATGGGCGCCCAGCGCCTCGACGAGCTCGCGCTGCCCGACGACGACCGGCGCCGCCGCACCGTGCGCCTCGTCAACCCGCTCAACGACGCGCTGCCGTTCCTGCGCACGTCGCTGCTCGCGACGCTCGTCGACGCGGTGCGGGTCAACCTCGGGCGGGGCGCCACCGACCTGGCGCTGTTCGAGATCGGCCGCGCGTTCCGGGCCGACGGCGACGGGATCGCCCCGCGCCCGGGCGTCGACGACCGGCCGTCCGACGACGAGCTGGCCGCCCTCGACGCCGCGCTGCCCGTGCAGGAGCGGCGGGTCGCGGGCGTGCTCGTGGGGCACCGCGTGCCCGCGGGCTGGCAGGGGCAGGCCCAGCCGTACGAGTGGTCCGACGCCGTGGCAGCCGCGCGGCTCGTCGCCGCGCGGACGGGGGCCGACGTCGAGGTGGCGGCCGACGCGCACGCGCCCTGGCACCCCGGGCGCTGCGCGCGCCTGGCGCTGCCGGACGGGACCCTCGTCGGGCACGCGGGTGAGCTGCACCCGCGGGTGCTCGCCGCGCTCGAGCTGCCCGCGCGGACGTGCGCGTTCGAGCTCGACCTCGACGCGCTCGTCGCGGCCGGGGAGGGGCGGCTGGTCGCCGCCGCGCCGGTGCTCGTGCAGCCGGTCGCCAAGGAGGACCTGGCGTTCGTGGTCGACGAGGCCCTGCCGGCCGGCGCGCTCGTGGCGACGGTGCGCGCCGCGGCGGGCGGGCTGCTCGAGGACGCGCGGGTGTTCGACGTCTACCGCGGCGAGCAGGTGGGCGCGGGCCGCAAGTCCGTGGCCGTCACCGTGCGGCTGCGGGCGGGCGACCACACCCTGACGGCGGACGAGATCGCCGGGGTGCGTGCCGCCGTCGTCGAGGCGGTCGCGCGCGAGCACGGCGGCACGCTGCGCGCCTGAGGGCGGCCCCGGGCCCCGGGCGGGCCCCGGGCCCCGGCGCCGGGCCCGGGGCGTGCCGAGGGCGCGGGGCTCAGGGCCGACGTGCTCAGGGCCGACGTGCTCAGGGCACGACGAGGACCTTGCCGGTGGTCGCGCGGCCCTCGAGCGCGCGGTGCGCCTCGGCGGCCTCGGCGAGCGGGTACCGGGCGCCCACGCGGACGTCGAGCCGGCCCGCGAGGACGGCGTCGAACAGCTCGCGCGCCCGCCACAGGAGCTCGTCCCGGTCGGCCGTGTAGTGCCGGATCGTGGGCCGGGTCAGGTAGAGCGACCCCTCGGCCTCGAGCCGCATCGGGTCGAAGGGCGGCACCGGGCCCGACGCCCCGCCGAACAGCACGAGCGTCCCGCGCCGCCGCAGCGACGCGAGCGAGCCGTCGAACGTCGCCGCGCCCACGCCGTCGTACACGACGTGCACGCCGTGGCCGCCGGTGAGGTCGCGCACGACGGCGGGCAGCTCGCGGCCCAGGTCCGCCATCCGGTCGTAGCGCACGACGTCCGCCGCGCCGGCCGCGCGGGACAGCGCCTCCTTGGCGTCGGTGGACACCGTCGTGATGACGCGCGCCCCGGCCGCGACGGCGAGCTGGGTGAGCAGGAGGCCCACGCCGCCGGCGCCGGCGTGGACGAGCACGTCGTGCCCGGGCCGGACCACGAACGTCGACCGGACGAGGTAGTGCGCGGTGATGCCCTGGAGGAGGAGGGCGGCCGCGATCTCGGCGGGCACGCCGTCGGGCACGGGGACGACCTGCTCGGCGAGCACGCGGGCCCGCTCGACGTAGGAGCCCTCGGAGCCGGCGACCCAGCCGACGACGTCGCCCACGCGCACGCCCTCGACGTCGTCCCCGACGGCGACGACGGTGCCCGCGCCCTCGGCGCCGACGACGTGCGGGAACGGCGTCGTGTAGCGGCCGGAGCGGCGGTAGGTGTCGATGAAGTTGACGCCGGCGGCGGCGACCTCCACGACGACCTGCTCGGGCTCGGGTACGGGGTCGGGGAGGTCGACCACGGCGAGGACCTCGGGTCCTCCGGGACGGGTGGCCTGGACTGCGCGCATGGTCCGATCCTGCCGCGCTCCGCGGCCGGGGGCCACGACGCGGGGGAGAGGAGGGGCGGGGCGACAGTGACCGGGGTCATGTACCGGGCACCCCCGGGCAGGCGCTAAGGTTAGGCTATGCTTACTTCCCCTCGGGTCCGCGAGATCGTGCGGTCCGACCGCCCCGCGTACCGGCCGTTCCGGGTGCGCGTGGCCGCGGCCCGGCGCATGTGTCCCTCGTTCCTGCGCGTGACCCTCGCGGGGGAGGACCTCGACCTCTTCGGCCGCGACGGCCTCGACCAGCGCGTGAAGATCGTCTTCCCGCTCGCCGACGGCACCCTCTGCGACATCGACGACCCCGCGACCGTCGAGGCGGGCACCTGGTACGAGCGCTGGCGCGCGCTGCCCGACGCGCGGCGCAACCCGGTGCGCACGTACACCGTCCGCCGCGTCCGCCCCGAGCGGCGCGAGCTGGACATCGACCTCGTCGTGCACGGCGGCACCGGCCCCGCGGCGCGCTGGCTCGAGGCGGTCCGACCCGGGGACGAGGTCATCGTCGTCGGGCCCGACGCGCGGAGCATCCACAGCCACGTCGGCATCGACTTCCACCCCGGGCCCGCCCGCCGGCTCCTGCTCGCCGGCGACGAGACCGCGGCCCCCGCGATCTCCGCGATCCTCGAGGCCCTTCCCGCCGACCGCGCCGCGCAGGCGTTCATCGAGGTGCCGGACCCGGAGGACCGCTTCGCGCTCGACCTGCCGCCGACGGCGGAGGTCGCCTGGCTGCCGCGCCGCGCGGCCGCCGTCGGCTCGCGCCTCGTGCCCGCCGTCACGGCCTGGGCGGCGGCGGAGGCCGCGCTGCTCCGTGCCGCCGCCGCGCCGGCCCCCGAGCCGTTCGTCGACGTCGACGTCGACACCGACCTGCTCTGGGAGGCCCCCGCCGAGCCGCCGGACGAGGCGTTCTACGCGTGGCTCGCCGGCGAGGCCGGCGTCATCAAGGACCTGCGCCGCCTGCTCGTGCGCGGCCACGGGGTCGACCGCTCGCGCGTGGCCTTCATGGGCTACTGGCGGCAGGGTCGCGCCGAGCTGTCATGACGGCCGTCGTCGGCCCGGCGCTCGGCCGGGACCGGCGCGCACCGGACGGCCGGCCGCCCCTCGGGGCGGCGGCGGGGCGCCGGGCCGCGCGCCGCCGGTGGGCGTGGCTCGCGGCCGCGCTCGTCCTGCTCGTGCTCGCCGTCGTCGCGAGCCTCGCGCTCGGGGCGCGCGCGATCGCGCCCGGCGACGTCCTCGCCGCGCTCGTCGCCCCGCAGGACGGCCTGGCGGACCACACCGCCGTGCGCTCGCTGCGCGTGCCGCGCACGCTCGTGGGGCTGCTCGCGGGCGCGGCCTTCGCCGTCGCCGGCGGGGTGCTGCAGAGCCTCACGCGCAACCCGCTCGCCGACCCCGGCCTGCTCGGGGTCAACGCGGGCGCCTCGCTCGCGGTCGTGCTCGCGGTGACGCTGCTCGGCGTGACGGCGCCGGCCGGCTACGTCTGGTTCGCGCTCGCGGGGGCCGCGGCGGCCGCGGCGCTCGTGTACGCCGTGGGCTCGTCCGGGCGCCTCGGCGGGGCGCCGACGACGCTCGCGCTCGCCGGCGCCGCGCTCACCGCGGGCCTCACCTCCCTCACCACGATGCTCGTGGTGCGCGACGTCGAGGCGTTCGACGCCTACCGCTTCTGGGTCGTCGGCTCGCTGACGGCCCGCGGGGTCGACGCGGTCGTCGCCCTGGCGCCGTTCCTCGCGGCGGGCGCGCTCGCCGCGGTCGCCGCCGCCCGCGTGCTCGACGTGCTCGCCCTCGGCGACGACACGGCCCGGGCGCTCGGGCAGCACGTCGGGGCGGGCCGGGCGGTCGCGATCGGCGCCGCGGTCCTGCTCGCCGGCGCGGCGACGGCCCTCGCCGGGCCCGTCGTGTTCGTCGGCCTCGTCGTGCCGCACCTCGTGCGGCGCGCGGCCGCGGGCAGCCACGCGTGGCTCTTCGCGCTCGCCGCCCCCGTGGGCGCGGCGCTGCTGCTGGCCGCCGACGTCGTCGGGCGGCTCGTCGCGCGGCCCGGCGAGGTCGAGGCCGGGCTCGTCGTCGCCTTCCTCGGCGGGCCGGTGATGATCGCGCTGGTCCACCGCGCGCGGGTGGTGCGCCCGTGAGCGCGGCGGTCGTCGCCACGCCGGCCGTGCCGCGGGCGGCCGGGGTCGCCGCGCCCGCGGAGGTCCGCGCGGGCCGCCGCCGGCGGCGCCGCCGCGAGGCCACCGTGACGGCGGGGGCCCTGGCGCTCGTCGTCGTCGGGGTCGTCGCGGGGCTGAGCCTCGGGGACTACGCGCTCGCACCGGGGGAGGCGTGGGCGGCGCTGACGGGCGCGGGCGACGCCCTCGACCGCACCGTCCTGTGGGAGCTGCGGCTGCCGCGCGCGGCGCTCGCCGTCGTCGTCGGCGCGGCCCTCGCGCTCGCGGGCGGCGTGTTCCAGACCGTCTTCGCCAACCCCCTGGCCAGCCCGGACCTGCTCGGGGTGAGCGGCGGCGCGACGGTCGCGGCCGTCTGGGCGCTGCTCGTGGCCGGCGCGACCGGCGCCGGGGTGACCCTCGCCGCGTTCGCGGGGGCCGCCGTCGTCGCCGGCGGCCTGCTCGCGCTGACGCGCGGGCGGGACCTGTCGGGCCACCGCTTCGTGCTCACCGGCGTCGCGGTCGCGTTCATGGCCTCGGGCGCGGTGGGCTACCTGCTCAGCCGCGCGCAGGTGCGCGCCGCCCAGTCCGCGCTCGTGTGGACGGCGGGCAGCCTCGGCGCGGCGCGCTGGGGCGAGGTGGCGCTCGTCGCGGGCGCGCTCGTCCTCGCCCTGCCGGGCCTCGTGGCGGGCGGCCGCGTGCTGCGCGCCCTGCAGCTCGGGCCGCTCGCCGCGACCGGGCTCGGCGTGCGCGTCGAGCGGGCGCGCGCCGCCGTGCTCGCGGTGGCCGTCGTCCTCGTGGCGGGCGCGACGAGCGTCGTCGGGCCGGTCGCGTTCGTCGCCCTCACGGCGCCCCCGCTCGCGCGCCGCACGGTCGGCACCGGCTCGCCCGCACTCCCCGCGGTGGCCGCCGTCGGCGCGGTGATCGTGCTGGCCGCCGACCTCGTGGCGCAGCACGCCGTGCCCGGCGTCGCCGTGCCCACCGGCGTCGTCACGGGCGCCGTCGGGGCCCCGTACCTGCTCTGGCTGCTGGCGAGGGGAGCCCGCTCGTGACCGCCGGACCCGCCCACCGCGCCCCGAGCCTCGTGGCCGCGGACCTGCGCGCCGGGTACCCGGGCCGCGTCGTCGTCGACGGGCTCGGGCTCGCGCTGCCGCAGCGGGCGGTGACCGTCGTCGTCGGGGCGAACGCGTGCGGCAAGTCGACGCTGCTCAAGACGCTCGCGCGGGCCCTGCGCCCGCTCGGGGGAGCGGTGCTGCTCGACGGCGTGGACATCGCGACGGTGCCCTCGCGGCGCCTCGCCCAATCGCTCGGGATGCTGCCGCAGGACCCGGTCGCGCCCGAGGGGCTGTGCGTCGCCGACCTCGTGGGCCGCGGCCGGCACCCGCACCACGGCTGGTTCGAGCGCTGGTCGGCGGCCGACGACGCCGCGGTGGCGGAGGCCCTCGCCGCGACGGGCACGGCGGACCTCGCCGACCGGCACGTCGACGAGCTCTCCGGCGGCCAGCGCCAGCGCGTGTGGATCGCCATGGCCCTCGCGCAGGACCCGGACGTGCTGCTCCTCGACGAGCCGACGACGTTCCTCGACCTCACCCACCAGCTCGAGGTCCTCGACCTGCTCCGTGAGCTCAACCGCGCGCGCGGGACGACCGTCGTCATGGTGCTGCACGACCTCAACCTCGCCGCGCGCTACGCGGACCACCTCGTCGTCATGGCCGACGGCGGGGTGCTCGCCGAGGGCCCGCCCGCCGACGTCGTGACCCCCGAGGTCCTGCACGCCGCCTTCCGGCTCGACGCGCTCGTGGTGGAGGACCCCGTGACCGGCGCGCCGATGGTCGTGCCGCGCAGCGCCGCGCCCATCCGGATCGCGGACGGCGGCCATCAGGGGGTCGAGGCGCCAGTAAGGTTAGCCTCACCTAAGAACCGGTGACCCGCGGCCGCACGGCCGCTCGGAGAGAGGCCCCCATGCGACACGCCCGTCCCGTCCTCGCCGCGACCCTCCTCGCGCTGGCCCTCGCGGGCTGCGCGCCGTCGGCCGGGCCGGCCGACGAGCCCGCGGCGACGCCCGAGGCGACCGAGGGCGCGGCGGGCGCCTTCCCCGTGACGATCGAGCACGCCTTCGGCGAGACCGTGATCGAGGCGGAGCCGCAGCGCGTGGTCACCTGGGGCTGGGGGAGCACGGACGCCGCGATCGCGCTCGGCGTCGTGCCCGTCGCCATCCCCTTCCAGGCGTACGGGGGCGACGAGAACGGCGTCCTGCCCTGGATCGCCGAGGCCCTCGAGGAGATGGGCGCCGAGACCCCGACGGTGCTGCCGGACTCCGCGGAGGCCCCGGTCGAGGCGATCGCCGCCGCCGAGCCGGACCTCATCCTCGCGCAGTACTCCGGCCTGACGGCCGAGGAGTACGAGCTGCTCAGCGCGATCGCGCCCACGGTCGCCTACCCGGAGCAGGCGTGGGCGACGCCGTGGCGCGACGTCGTCGAGATCACCGGCACGGCCCTGGGGCGCGAGGCCGAGGCGGCGGACCTCCTCGCGGAGATCGACGCGACGATCGCGGAGGCCGCCGCTGCGCACCCGGAGTTCGCGGGCGTCACCGTCGCGCAGGTGTGGGACACGGGCGACACGTTCTACGTCTACGCCCCGGCGGACGCGCGCGTGGAGTTCGTCGAGGACCTCGGCTTCGCCACCGCCCCGGCGGTCACCGAGCTCGAGACCGGCGAGTCGACCTTCTACTTCACCCTCAGCCACGAGCGCCTCGACGAGCTGACCTCCGACGTCCTCGTCGCGTACGCCGACACCGAGGAGGCGCTGCAGGCGTTCCTCACCTCGGCCCCGGCGGGCACGATGGATCAGGTGCGCGAGGGCAGGGTCGCGGGCCTCGTGGGGCAGGAGCTCATCGCCTCGGTCTCGCCGCCCACGGCGCTCTCGCTGACGTGGGGCCTGGACGCGTTCGTGGCGGCCCTCGCGGAGGCCGTCGCGGCGCTCGGATAGCCTCGGCCGACGAGGCCAGGTCGGCCCGGCAGGGCCCGGCGCGCCGCGCATTGATGACTATGCAGTCTCCTGTATAGTCATGCACCATGACGGTGCGGGTGGCGGTGGCCGGCGCGAGCGGCTACGCGGGCGGGGAGGTGCTCCGGCTGCTGTCGGGGCACCCCGAGGTCGAGGTCGGCGCCCTCACGGCGCAGGCCAGCGCCGGCGACCCGCTGGGCCGCCACCACCCGCACCTGCGCTCGCTCGCCGACCGCGTGCTCGGCCCGACGACGCCGGACGCGCTCGCCGGCCACGACGTCGTCGTCCTCGCGCTGCCGCACGGCGCGTCGGGGGAGATCGCCGCCGCGCTGCCCGACGACGTGCTCGTCCTCGACTGCGGCGCCGACCACCGGCTGGCCGACGCCGCCGCCTGGGAGCAGTTCTACGGCTCGGCCCACGCGGGCACCTGGCCCTACGGCATGCCCGAGCTCATCACCGGCGGCGGCCGCCAGCGCGACGCCCTCGTGGGCGCGCGCCGGGTCGCCGTGCCCGGCTGCAACGTCACGGCCGTGACCCTGGGCCTGCAGCCCGGCGTCGCGGCGGGCCTCGTGGACCCGACCGACGTCGTCGCCGTGCTCGCCGTGGGGTACTCGGGCGCCGGCAAGGGCCTCAAGCCGCACCTGCTCGCGAGCGAGGCGCTCGGCTCGGCCGCGCCGTACGCCGTCGGCGGGACGCACCGGCACATCCCGGAGATCGAGCAGAACCTGCGCGCCGCGGGCGCCGCCGAGGTCCGGGTCTCCTTCACGCCCGTCCTCGTGCCGATGTCGCGCGGCATCCTCGCCACGACGACGGCGCCGCTCGCCCCGGGCGCGGACCCCGCCGCCGTGCGCGCCGCGTGGGTCGAGGCGTACGCGGACGAGCCGTTCGTCGAGGTGCTGCCCGAGGGCCGATGGCCGACGACGGCCGCCACCGTGGGCGCGAACACCGCCCTCGTGCAGGTGGCCGTGGACGGGCGTGCCGGGCGCGTGGTGACCGTGTGCGCGCTGGACAACCTCGTCAAGGGCACCGCGGGCGCCGCCGTGCAGTCCATGAACCTCGCCCTCGGCCTGCCGGAGACCGCCGGCCTCACGACGACGGGGGTGGCACCGTGACCGTCACCGCCCCGCAGGGCTTCCGCGCGGCGGGCGTCGTCGCCGGGCTCAAGCCGTCCGGCGCGCCGGACGTCGCGCTCGTCGTCAACGACGGCCCGTCGCACGTCGGCGCCGCGGTGTTCACGACGAACCGGGTCGTCGGCTGGCCCGTCGTGTGGTCGCGCCAGGTCGTGGGCGACGGGGTCGTGCACGCCGTCGTGCTCAACTCGGGCTCGGCGAACGTCTGCACCGGCCCCGACGGGTTCGCGGACGTGCACGTCACCGCCGAGCGCGTCGGCGAGGTGCTCGGGGTCTCGCCGGCCGACGTCGTCGTCTGCTCCACGGGGATCATCGGCGAGCGCGTCCCGCGCGAGCGCCTGCTCGACGGGGTGGGCGCCGCGGCCGCGGCCCTGTCCGCCGACGGGGGAGCCGACGCCGCGCGGGCGATCATGACCACCGACACCGTGCCCAAGACGGTGCACGTGGTCCGCGACGGCTGGTCCGTCGGCGGCATGGCCAAGGGGGCCGGCATGCTCGCCCCCGCCCTGGCGACCATGCTCTGCGTCCTCACCACGGACGCCGTCGTCGAGCCGGAGGACGCCGACGCCGCCCTGCGCGCCGCCACGCGCGCGACGTTCGACCGGGTCGACTCCGACGGCTGCATGTCGACGTCGGACACCGTCGTCCTGCTCGCCTCGGGCGCGTCCGGCGTCGCGGTCGACCGGGCCGCGCTCACCGACGCCCTCACCGAGGCGTGCGGGGCGCTCGCTCGGGCGCTCGTCGCCGACGCCGAGGGCGCCACGCACGACATCGCGGTCACCGTGGTGGGGGCCGAGACCGAGGACGCGGCCGTGGCCGTCGCCCGGGCCGTCACGCGCTCCAACCTCGTCAAGGCCGCGGTGTTCGGGAACGACCCCAACTGGGGCCGGATCCTCGCCCAGGTCGGCACGGTGCCCGAGGAGGTCGCCGCGTTCGACCCCGAGCGGCTCGACGTGACGATCAACGGCGTCCAGGTGTGCCGCGCCGGCGGCGCGCACGAGCCGCGCGACCGGGTCGACCTGGCGTCGTCCCGCGAGGTGCGCATCGAGATCGACCTGCACGCCGGCCACGCTGCGGCGACCGTCTGGACCAACGACCTCACCCACGGCTACGTCCACGAGAACAGCGCGTACACGACATGACCGAGCCCACGCCCCCCACCCCCGCCGACGCGCTCGCCGACGTCGACCCCGCCGACCTCGCGCCCGAGCAGAAGGCCCGCGTGCTCATCGAGGCGCTGCCGTGGCTCGAGCGCTTCCGCGGCGCCCTCTTCGTCGTCAAGTACGGCGGCAACGCCATGGTCGACGACGAGCTCAAGCGCGCGTTCGCGCAGGACATGGTCTTCCTGCGGCTCGTCGGGCTGCACCCCGTCGTCGTGCACGGCGGCGGCCCGCAGATCTCGGCGATGCTCACCCGGCTCGGCATCGAGAGCGAGTTCCGCGGCGGCCTGCGCGTGACCACCCCGGAGAGCATGGACGTCGTCCGGATGGTGCTCACGGGGCAGGTCTCGCGCGAGCTCGTCGGGCTCATCAACGCGCACGGGCCGTTCGCCGTCGGGATGTCGGGGGAGGACGGCGGCCTGCTGCGCGCGCGGCGTCGCACCGCCGTCGTCGACGGGCGGCCGGTGGACGTGGGCCACGTGGGCGACGTCGTCGAGGTGGACCCGCGCGCCGTGCGCGACCTGCTCGACGCCGGCCGGATCCCCGTGGTCTCCACCGTCGCCCCGGACATCGACGACGCCACGCAGGTGCTCAACGTCAACGCGGACACGGCGGCCGCGGCCCTGGCCGTGGCCCTCGGCGCGCGCAAGCTCATCATCCTCACCGATGTCGAGGGCCTGTACACGCGCTGGCCGGACCGCTCGTCGCTCGCGCGGCGCATCCACGTGTCCGAGCTGGCGCGGCTGCTGCCCACGCTCGAGTCGGGGATGGTGCCGAAGATGGAGGCCTGCCTGCGCGCGGTGCGCGGCGGGGTGCCGCAGGCGCACGTCGTCGACGGCCGGCAGGCGCACTCGGTGCTCACCGAGGTGTTCACGTCGCGCGGCGTCGGGACCATGGTGCTGCCCGACGACCTGCGCACGGGCTCGCTGCCGGTCGTGCCGCCCGCCGGCCCGGGGACGGGGGCGGCCTCGTGACCGCCGTCCAGGGCTGGGCGGGCGCCGAGCTCGCCGGGTCGAGCGCCGAGTGGACGGCGCGGTACGCGCGCGCCGTCATGAACACGTTCGGGACGCCGAAGGCGGTCCTCGTCCGCGGCGAGGGCGCGTACGTGTGGGACGCGGACGGCCGGCGCTACCTCGACCTGCTCGGCGGCATCGCCGTCAACGTGCTCGGGCACGCGCACCCCACGCTCACCGCGGCCGTCAGCGCGCAGCTCGGCACGCTCGGCCAGGTCTCGAACTTCTTCGCCAGCCCCGCCCAGGTGGCCCTGGCCGAGCGGCTCGTCGCGCTCGCGGGCGGCGGGCCGGCGGCGCGGGTCTTCTTCGCCAACTCCGGCACCGAGGCGAACGAGGCGGCGTTCAAGATGGCCCGCCGCACCGGGCGCACGCGGATGCTCGCCCTCGAGGGCGCGTTCCACGGCCGCACCATGGGCGCGCTGGCCCTCACGCACAAGCCCGCCTACCGGGAGCCGTTCGAGCCCCTGCCCGGGGACGTCGAGTTCCTCCCCTTCGGTGACACCGCCGCGCTCGAGGCCGCCATGGCCGACGACGTCGCCGCCCTCGTCCTCGAGGTCGTCCAGGGCGAGGCGGGCGTGCGGCGGCTGCCGCCCGGCTACCTCGCGCTCGCGCGGCGGCTCGCCGACGAGGCGGGCGCGCTGCTCGTCGTCGACGAGGTGCAGACGGGCGTGGGCCGCACGGGCCACTGGTTCGCCTACCAGGACCCGGAGCTCGGCGGGGGCGTCCTGCCCGACGTCGTGACCCTCGCCAAGGGCCTCGGCGGCGGCATCCCCGTGGGCGCCGTCGTCGCGCTGTCCGAGCGCGCGGCCGGTCTCCTGGGCCCAGGCCAGCACGGCACGACGTTCGGCGGCAACCCCGTCGCCACCGCGGCCGCGCTGACCACGCTCGGCGTCATCGAGCGCGACGGCCTCCTCGCCCACGTGCGCGACGTCGGCGCCCGCCTGGCCGCCGCCCTGGCCGAGGTGCCGCTCGTCAGCGAGGTGCGCGCCGCCGGGCTGCTCGTCGCGGCCGAGCTGCGCGCGCCGGTCGCCGCGGAGGTCGCCGACCAGGCCCTCGCGGCCGGGTTCATCGTCAACCCCGTCACCCCGACGGCGCTGCGCCTCGCGCCGCCGCTCGTCGTGACCTGGGAGCAGCTGGCCACGTTCGTCGAGTTCCTCGCCGGCCGGCCCACCACCACCGAGCCCGTCCCCACCGAGGAGGCCCGCTGATGCGCCACTTCCTGCGCGACGACGACCTGAGCCCCGACGAGCAGCGCGAGGTGCTCGAGCTGGCGGCCCGGCTCAAGGCCGACCGGTACGCCGAGCGCCCGCTCGCCGGGCCGCGCGCGGTGGCGATCCTGCTCGACAAGCCGACGCTGCGCACCCAGCTCTCCTTCGCCGTCGGCGTGAGCGAGCTCGGCGGCTACCCGATGCTCGTCGACGGCCGGCTCGCCCAGATCGGCGTGCGCGAGACGGTCGCGGACACCGCGCGGGTGCTCGGCCGCCAGGTCGCCGCCGTCGTGTGGCGCACGTTCGACCAGTCGCGGATCGAGGAGATGGCCGCCCACGCGGGCGTCCCCGTCGTCAACGCGCTCACCGACCAGTTCCACCCGTGCCAGGTTCTCGCCGACCTCCTCACGCTCGCCGAGCACCGCGGCGGGCCCGCGGGCGTGGCCGGCCTGCCCGGGCGCACGCTCGCCTACCTCGGCGACGGCGCGAACAACATGGCGCACTCCTACCTGCTCGGCGGCGCGACGGCGGGGCTCCACGTGCGCGTCGGCACCCCGGCGGAGCGCTCGCCCCGGCCGGAGATCGTCGCCCGCGCGGAGGAGATCGCCGCGCTGACGGGCGGGTCCGTCGTCGTGACGTCGTCGGTGCAGGAGGCCGTCGCGGGCGCGGACGCGGTGGCGACCGACACGTGGGTCTCCATGGGCGACGCGACGGCGGCGGAGGAGGCGGCCGCGCTGTTCGCGCCGTACCGGCTCGACGCGCGGGTGCTGGCGCTCGCGGCGCCGGGGGCCGTCGTCCTGCACTGCCTGCCCGCCTACCGCGGGAACGAGGTGACGGCCGACGTCCTCGACGGGCCGCAGTCCGTCGTCTTCGACGAGGCCGAGAACCGGCTGCACGCGCAGAAGGCGCTGCTCGTCTGGCTCCTGGGGCGGCTGTCGTGAGCGGCACCGGACAGGACCGGCAGGGCCGGACGACGACGGCGCCCGCGACGGGCGTGCCGCCGACGAAGGCCGCCCGCCACGCGGCCATCGCGCGCGTGCTCGCCCGCGAGCCGGTGCGCTCCCAGGGCGAGCTCGCCGCGGCGCTCGCGGCCGAGGGCCTCCAGGTGACGCAGGCGACCCTCTCGCGCGACCTCGTCGAGCTCCGGGCGGTCCGCATCCGGGCCGCGGACGGCACGCTCGCGTACGCGCTGCCCGGCGAGGGCGGCGACCGCACCCCCCAGATCGAGGACGTCGAGCAGCTCGCGGCGCGGCTCGCGCGCCTGTGCGCGGAGCTGCTCGTCACGGCGGAGGCGTCCGCGAACCTCGTGGTGCTGCGCACGCCGCCGGGGGCCGCGCAATTCCTCGCCTCCGCCATCGACCACTCGGTCATGCCCGGCGTGCTCGGCACGATCGCCGGGGACGACACGGTCCTGGTGATCAGCAGTGAGCCGGACGGCGGGCAGGCCGTCGCCCAGCGCTTCCTCGACCTCGCGGCCGGCCGCGAGGACCCCCGCGACCAGAAGGACGAGACGTGAGCAAGGTTCTGACGGAGCTACCGGTCGGCGAGCGGGTGGGCATCGCCTTCTCGGGCGGGCTCGACACCTCGGTCGCCGTGGCCTGGATGCGCCACCGCGGCGCGATCCCGTGCGCGTACACGGCCGACCTCGGCCAGTACGACGAGCCGGAGATCGACAAGGTCCCCGACCGCGCGCTGCTCTACGGGGCGGAGATCTCCCGGATGGTCGACTGCCGGGCCCCGCTCGTGGAGGAGGGCCTCGCCGCGCTCGCGTGCGGCGCGTTCCACATCCGCAGCGCCGGCCGCGTGTACTTCAACACCACGCCCCTCGGCCGCGCCGTCGCGGGCACGCTGCTCGTGCGCGCGATGCAGGCCGACGGCGTCGAGATCTGGGGCGACGGGTCGACCTTCAAGGGCAACGACATCGAGCGCTTCTACCGCTACGGCCTCCTCGCGAACCCGAACCTGCGGATCTACAAGCCGTGGCTCGACAAGGCGTTCGTGGCCGAGCTCGGCGGGCGCGCCGAGATGAGCGCGTTCCTCACCGAGCACGACCTGCCCTACCGGGACGCGCCGGAGAAGGCCTACTCGACGGACGCGAACATCTGGGGCGCCACGCACGAGGCGAAGACCCTCGAGCACCTCGACGTCTCGCTCGAGACGGTCGAGCCGATCATGGGCGTGAAGTTCTGGGACCCGAGCGTCGCCATCGAGCCGGAGGACGTGACCGTCGCGTTCGAGGCGGGCCGTCCCGTGGCGATCAACGGCCGGCGCTACGACGACCCGGTCGAGCTCGTGCACGAGGCCAACACCATCGGCGGCCGGCACGGCC
>JAAZAC010000290.1 GCA_012514545.1 Actinomycetales bacterium
CGGCCGGCGTGGTCCGCGTGTTGAGGAAGACGAAGATGCCGTCCGAGGCGCCCGGGGTGGCGTCGGTGGCGCCCCCGGACCCCGCGGTCTGGACGTAGATGCCGCCGTAGCCGCCGCTGCCGCGGTGGTCGGCGGTCACGACCCCCTGCACCGTGACCGTCGTGCCGAGCAGCGGTGTGGCCGCGTCGGTCCCCTGGACCTCGGCGATGGTGTGCGTCGGGTCCGCCTGGGCGGCGGCCGGAACGAGAACGGCAGCCAGCGCGAGTGTGCTGACTGCCGCGACGAGTCTTCTGGTGTGCATGTGCGACCCCCCGAGGGCGAACGGCGCTGTTGCGCCCTGACGCGGGCACGCTAGACCGGTATCGGCACGTCGGCCAGTGCGGTATCGGGTTCTTCCGCGCGTCCGTGCGACGACTGCTCACATTCCGGTCGGGTGGTTCACCATTCGGCCATCCGGGTGATTCGGACGTGATCACGGTTCACCCGTCCGAGGGAGCACCGAGGCGGCTCGGCGCCCACCGCGACCGCCCCCGGGCCGGGGTGGGCGAGGATGGCGGCCATGCGCGTCCTGCTCTACACCCGCACCACCGACTACCGGCACGACTCGATCCCCCGCGCCGCCCGGGTGGTGACCGACCTCCTCGCCGAGGACGGCCACGAGACCGTGCACACCGAGGAGCCGGGCGCGCACACGCGGGAGGCGCTGGCCGGGTACGACCTCGTCGTCTGGCTCTCCACCTCCGGGGACGTGCTGTCCGACGACGAGCGGGAGGCGTTCGCCGAGTGGCTCGCCGGCGGCGGGGCCTGGGCGGGCGTGCACTCCGCCACGTTCAGCGAGCCGGGCTGGGCCGAGTTCGAGCGGATCGCGGGCGCGCGGTTCACGGATCATCCCGAGCTGCAGCCGGGCCTCGTGCGCGTGGCCGACGCCGGCCACCCGTCGACCGCCGACCTCCCGCCGGCCTGGACGCACGCCGACGAGTGGTACAACTTCGCGGGACCGCCCGCCGACCGCACGGTGCTGCTCACCGTGGACGAGGCGAGCTACACCGGGGGCACGATGGGCGACCCGCACCCGATCGCCTGGTACGGGGGCTACGGCCGCGGCCGCACCTGGTACACGTCGCTCGGCCACGCCGCCGAGGCGTACGACACCCCCGAGCTCCGGGCCCACCTGCGCGGCGGGCTGCGGTCAGTGGGCTAGGCCCTCCAGCGGGAGCACGGGCCCGAGGTCGGCGCGCACGCCCGACGCCGACACGCGCCCCGCGGCGAGCGCGTCGGCCCACGGGGTGCGCCCGGTGACGAGCTCGAGCCACGTGCGCGGGTCGGTCTCCACGAGGTTCGGCGGAGTGCCGCGCGTGTGCCCCGGGCCGGGGACCGCCTGCACCGCGCCGTCGGGCGGCACGCGGACCTCGACCGAGGAGCCGGGGACACGCGCCGCGAGCTCCTCGAGCGTGAAGCGCACGGCCGTGCGCACGTCGGCGCGCGCGGCGCCGTCGGGGTCGGCGAGCCACCGCGCCAGGGCGGCCCGCCCGGCGTCGGGGTCGGTGCGGCGACGGGGAGGCACGGTCACAGACAACCACGAACGGGCGGTCCGAACGGGCGGTCGCGCCGGGCACGTCGGGAGCACACTGGTGCCGTGGACGCTGCTCACCAGGACCCGGCGGCACGCCTGCGCGCGGCCGTCGCGGGCGCGATCGCGGAGGCCCGTGCGGCGGGCCTCGACTGGCCGCGGGTCGCGGCCGAGCTCGGTGTGTCCGAGGAGGAGGTGCGCCGGATCGCCGAGGGCGGCGCGCCCACCACCACCACCACCGCAGCAGAGTGGAACGAAACGAGGGTCGACACCCCCGAAGTGGAACGATCCGCCCGCGGATCGTTCCACTCTGGCTCGGGCGAGCAGGGCGGCCCGCCGCTCACGCACCGGGTCGGCCCCGTCACCTTCTTCACCGAGATGGACGCGCTCGAGGCCGCGGGCCGGCGCGGGTGGCGCGTCGTCGGCGCGGGCACGGCCACGTACGTCGTCGTGAAGACCGACGTGCAGTGGGAGTTCCGGCGCGTGCTCGCGTCCCGGGCCACCGGCCGCGCGCTGCTCGCCGAGGGCTGGGAGCGGATCGGGACGTCCTGGTTCCCGTGGGGGTACTACCAGCGCGCGACGGGCGAGCCCGCCCTGCCCGACGACGTCGTCGCCGGGTACGCGGTCGAGCCCTAGGTCAGACGACCCCGAACGCCAGCATCGCGTCGGCGACCTTCTGGAAGCCCGCGATGTTCGCGCCCATGACGTAGTTGCCCGGCTGCCCGTACTCCTCGGCGGTCGCGGCGCAGTCGTCGTGGATGTTCGTCATGATCTCGGTGAGGCGCGCCTCGGTGTACTCGAACGTCCACGAGTCCCGGCCGGCGTTCTGCTGCATCTCGAGCGCGGACGTCGCGACGCCGCCCGCGTTGGCCGCCTTGCCCGGCCCGAAGAGGATCCCGGCCTGCTGGAAGAGGGCGACGGCGTCCGGCGTCGTCGGCATGTTGGCGCCCTCCGCGACGGCGAGGACGCCGTTCTTCAGGAGCGTCTTCGCGTCCGAGCCGGTGAGCTCGTTCTGGGTCGCGCACGGCAGGGCGACGTCGACGGGGACGTCCCACACGCTGCCCTGGGTGACGAGCTTCGCGGAGCCGCGCTCGGCGACGTAGTCCGCGACCCGGCCCCGCCGGACCTCCTTGATCTCCTTCATGAGCTCAAGGTCGACGCCGTCCTCGTCGTACACGTAGCCGGACGAGTCGCTGAAGGTGACGACCTGCGCGCCGAGGGCCTGCGCCTTCTCGACCGCGTAGATCGCGACGTTGCCCGCGCCCGAGATCGCGACGCGCTTGCCCTCGAGGGTCTGGCCGCGGGTTTTGAGCATCTCCTGCGCGAAGATCACGGTGCCGTAGCCGGTCGCCTCGGTGCGGACGAGCGAGCCGCCCCAGCCGATGCCCTTCCCGGTGAGGACGCCGGACTCGTACTTGTTCGTGATCCGCTTGTACTGGCCGAACAGGTAGCCGATCTCGCGGCCGCCGACGCCGATGTCGCCCGCGGGCACGTCCGTGTACTCGCCGAGGTGGCGGTACAGCTCGGTCATGAACGACTGGCAGAACCGCATGACCTCGCCGTCGGACTTGCCGTGCGGGTCGAAGTCCGAGCCGCCCTTGCCGCCGCCGATCGGCAGGCCGGTCAGCGCGTTCTTGAAGATCTGCTCGAAGCCCAGGAACTTGATGATGCCCAGGTACACGGAGGGGTGGAACCGCAGGCCGCCCTTGTACGGGCCGAGCGCGGAGTTGTACTCGACGCGGAAGCCGCGGTTGATCTGCACCCGGCCGTTGTCGTCCACCCAGGGCACCCGGAAGATGATCTGCCGCTCGGGCTCGCAGAGCCGCTCGAGGACGGCGGCCTCCCCGTAGCGGGGGTTCTTCGCGATGACCGGTCCGAGGGTGTCGAACACCTCGCGCACCGCCTGGTGGAACTCGACCTCACCGGGGTTGCGGCGCAGGACCTGGGCGAAGACTGGCTCGAGGGCGCTGTCCATGGGGTTGCTCCTAGGGGGCCGGGCGTCGGGGCCCGGGCTGGTTCGTGCACTGGCGCCGGGGTGGCCGGCGGGGCGCCCGCGCCGTGGCCCGTCGGGGTGGGACGGCACCGTGGCACGCGGGGGAGGGCGGCGTCATGCCGTCGTCCGAGGATCAATGCTCACAACTATCTTGATGTCGAGACAGGGACCGGAGTCCCGTCCGGGGGCATGCGGCGCGTGGAGTGGGTCACACGCGCGCCGCTGCGGCGCGCACACGCTAGCCCAGGTCGCGGCGCGCCCGCGAGGCGGTCTCAGCCGAAGTGGCGCGGCAGCGTGGCGTCGCGCGCGGCGGCGAGCTCGGCCAGCGGCACGGCGAACAGGCCGCGGACGGCGAGCGCGTCCGCCTCGTCGTCGGTGGTGCCGATCCGCAGGGCCGGCACGCCGCGGCCGGTGCACACGTCGGCGAACCGGACCTCCTCGGTGCGCGGCACGGCCACGAGCGCCCGGGCCGCCGACTCCGCGAACAGCGCCTCGAACGGGGTGACGCCGTCGCGCGCGCAGAGCGCCTCGAGGTCCACCTCCGCGCCGACGCCGTACCGCACGCACGCCTCGACGAGCGCGACGGCGAGGCCGCCCTCGGACAGGTCGTGCGCGGCGTCGACCAGCCCGTCGCGGACCGCGCCGACGAGCACCTGCGCGAGCGCGCGCTCCGCGGCGAGGTCCACCCTCGGGGGCAACCCGCCCAGGTGGCCGTGCACGACGTCGGCCCAGGCCGAGCCGTCGAGCTCGCCCCGCGTGGTGCCGAGCAGGTAGACCGCCAGCCCCGGCTCGCGCCACCCGGACGGGACGACGCGCGTGACGTCGTCGATGACGCCGAGGACGCCGACCACCGGGGTCGGGTGGATGGACGAGTCGATGCGCCCCGGCTCCCCCGTGCCGTTGTACAGGGAGACGTTGCCGCCGGTGACCGGTACGCCGAGCTCGAGGCAGGCGTCGGCGAGGCCGGTGATGCCTTGCACGAGCTGCCACATCGCGTCCGGGTCCTCGGGCGAGCCGAAGTTGAGGCAGTCCGTGACGGCGCGCGGGCGGGCGCCCACGGTCGCGACGTTGCGGTACGCCTCGGCGAGCGCGAGCTGCGCGCCCGCGTACGGGTCGAGCTTGGTGTACCGGCCGTTGCCGTCGACCGCGAGCGCGACCCCGAGCCCGGTGGCCTCGTCGACGCGGACGACGCCGGCGTCGTCGGGCTGGGCGAGCGCGGTGTTGCCCTGGACGAACCTGTCGTACTGGTCGGTGACCCACGCCTTCGAGGCGAGGTTCGGGGAGGCGACGAGGCGCAGCAGGGTCGCGCGGAGCTCGTCCCCGGTCGAGGGCCGCGGGTAGCGGGCCTCGCCGTCGGGCCCGGAGACGCTGTCCGCCTGGAGGCCGTCCATCCAGGCCGGGCGCGCGTACGGCCGGTCGTAGACGGGGCCCTCGTGCGCGACCGTGCGCGGGTCGACGTCGACGATCCGGTGGCCGTGGTGGTCGATGGTGAGGCGGCCGGTGTCGGTGACCTCGCCGATGACGGCGGTCTCGACGTCCCACTTCCCGGTGATCGCGAGGAACTCGTCGAGGCGGTCCGGGCGGACGACGGCCATCATCCGCTCCTGCGACTCCGACATGAGGATCTCGCCCGCGGTGAGCGTGGGGTCGCGCAGCAGGACCTTCTCGAGGTCCACGTGCATGCCGCCCTCGCCGTTGGAGGCGAGCTCGGACGTGGCGCACGAGATGCCCGCGGCCCCGAGGTCCTGGATCGCCTCGACGACGCCCGCCGCGAAGAGCTCGAGGCAGCACTCGATGAGCACCTTCTCCATGAAGGGGTCGCCCACCTGGACGCTCGGGCGCTTGGAGGGGCCGCCGTCGTCGAACGTCTCCGAGGCGAGGATCGAGGCGCCGCCGATGCCGTCGCCGCCCGTGCGCGCGCCGAAGAGGACGACCTTGTTGCCGACGCCCGTCGCGTTGGCCAGGTGCACGTCCTCGTGCCGCAGGACGCCGAGGCACAGCGCGTTGACGAGCGGGTTGCCCTGGTAGGAGGGGTCGAAGACGACCTCCCCGCCGATGTTGGGCAGTCCCAGGCAGTTGCCGTAGCCGCCGACGCCGGCCACGACCCCGTGCACGACGCGGGCGGTGTCGGGGTGGTCGATCGCGCCGAAGCGCAGCGCGTCCATGACGGCGACCGGGCGCGCGCCCATCGAGA
>JAAZAC010000291.1 GCA_012514545.1 Actinomycetales bacterium
CGCAGGTCCGCGAGCGCGGTGGCGGCGCCCTCGAACGGGCGGCGGTCCACCGTGGCGTGCACGCCGAGGCGCCCCGCGAGCGCGAGCAGCTCGCGCCCGTCCTCGCGCGTGTTGGCCTCCACCGAGCGCAGCTGCTTCTCGTGGAAGAGGTGGCGCCGGTAGTCGAGCGGCGGGATCTCGCTCAGGTGGATCCCGGCGACGGCGAGCGTGCCGCCGGGGCGCAGCGCCTCGAGCGCGGGCAGCACGAGCTCGCCCGCCGGAGCGAAGAGGATCGCGGAGTCGAGCGGCTCGGGCGGCGCCTCCGCGGCGCCCTGCGCGGAGTGGCAGCCGAGGCGCAGGGCGAGCTCGCGCGCCTCGGCGGCCCGGGTCATGACGTGCACGCGCGCACCCTGCGCGAGCGCGACCTGCGCGGTCAGGTGCGCGGAGCCGCCGAAGCCGTACAGACCCAGCACGCCGCCGTCGGGCACCTCGGCGCGGCGCAGCGCGCGGTAGCCGATGATGCCCGCGCACAGCAGGGGCGCGGCCTCGACCGGGTCGAGGTCCGCCGGCCACGGGTACGCCCACGCGGCGGGCACGGTGAGCAGGTCGGCGTAGCCGCCGTCGGCCTCCCAGCCGGTGTACTCCGAGCGCCGGCACAGGTTCTCCCGTCCCGCGCGGCAGTCGGCGCACTCCCCGCACGTGCGGCGCAGCCAGGCGACGCCGACGAGGTCACCGGGGGCGAAGCCCGACCCGTCGGGCGCGTGCAGCACCTCACCGACGGCCTCGTGGCCGGGCACGACGCGCGGCCTGTGCGGCGGCAGGTCGTGGTCGAGGACGTGCAGGTCGGTGCGGCAGACGCCGCAGGCCAGCACGCGGACCAGCAGCTCGTCGGGCCCCGGCTCGGGGTCGGGGCGCTGGACCAGCTCGAGCCGGCCGGGGCCGGCGACCTCCCACGCGCGCACGGTCCCATTCTCGTCACCGGACGCCCGCCGCGGCGCGGTGACCGAGGGGCGACCGTTTGACCCGACGCGCGGCGGTCGGTGAGGCTCGCCGGATGGAGCTCGACCCCGCAGACGCCCGACGCATCGCGGTCCGCGCCCAGCTCCTCACCGCGGACCGCCCGACCGACCTCGTCGACACCGTGCGGCGGCTGACCATGCTGCAGCTCGACCCGACGGCGGCGATCGCCCCGAGCGCGGACCTCGTCGCGTGGAGCCGGCTCGGCTCCGCCTACCGGCCCGAGCACCTGACGGCGGCCCTGGCGGAGCGACGGCTGTTCGAGCTCGGGGCGGTGGTGCGGCCGATGAGCGACCTCGGCCTGTACCTGGCGGTGCGGCCGCGCCCGCCCGAGGAGAGCGGGGCGTCGGCGTGGGTGGCGGCCAACGACGCCTTCCGCCGGGACGTCCTGGCCCGGCTGCGCGACGCCGGCCCGCTCCCCTCGCGCGAGATCCCGGACACCGCGCAGGTCCCGTGGACCTCGACGGGCTGGACGCACGAGAAGAACGTCACGCGGATGCTCGAGATCCTCGCGGTGCGCGGCGAGGTCGCGATCTCGGGGCGGGTCGGCCGCGAGCGCCTGTGGGACCTGCCCGAGCGGGTCTACCCGGCCGACGTCGCCGTGCCGGACGAGGCGGAGGCCGCGCGGCGGCGTGACGAGCGGCGCCTCTCGGCGCTCGGCATCGCGCGGGACGCGAAGGTGGGGATGCCGGTGGAGCCGGTGACCGTGGGCGAGGCGGGCGAGCCCGCGACCGTCGCCGGCGTGCCCGGCCGGTGGCGGGTGGACCCCGCCGCGCTCGCGGCGCTCGACGAGCCCTTCGGTGCCCGGGCGGCGCTGCTGTCGCCGTTCGACCGGCTCGTGCACGACCGGGTGCGCGCGGAGCTGCTCTTCGGGTTCGAGTACGTGCTGGAGATGTACAAGCCCGCGGCGCAGCGGCGCTGGGGCTACTTCGCGCTGCCGGTGCTGCACGGGGACCGGCTGGTCGGCAAGCTCGACGCGCGGGCCGATCGGAAGGCCGGGGTCCTGCGGGTGCACGCCGTGCACGAGGACGTGCCCTGGACCTCCGACGTGCGCGACGCCGTCGACGCCGAGATCGCCGCGCTCGCCGACTGGCTCGGCGTGACCGTCGTCCGCGACTAGGCGCGGCACCGCCGGCCCCGGCCCGGCGTCAGCCCCGGACGCGGAACCCCCACTCGCCCTCCGGGGGCTCCTCGCGGACGTCGACGCCGTCCACCCGCGCCCCGGACGGGCCGCGCCGCGCCCACGCGACCAGGCGACCGACGGCGTCGTCGTCGCCCTCCGCGACGATCTCGACCTCCCCGGTCGGCAGGTTGCGCACCCAGCCCGCCACGCCGAGCCGTCCCGCCTCGCGCACGCACGACCACCGGAACCCGACGCCCTGCACGGCGCCGCGCACCACCACCCGCCGCCGGATCACGGCCCCAGTGTGCGCCCGCCGCGCGCCCCGGGGCAGGGGGCCGTGAATAAACGCGCACCCGCGCGGCGTTGCGCACAGCACGCGGACGGAAGGGGGCGCGATGGACACGACGACAGACGCGGCGATGGACGCGGCGGCCAGCCGCCGGCTCGGCCTCGCGGCGACCCTGCACTGCCTGACCGGCTGCGCGATCGGCGAGGTGCTGGGCATGGTCGTCGGCACCGCCGCCGGCTGGAGCGACCTCGCGACTGTCGTCCTGTCCGTGGCGCTGGCGTTCTTCTTCGGCTACCTGCTGACGGTCTCCCCGCTGCTTCGGCAGGGCCTGGGGCTGCGCCGCGCGGCCCGGATCGCGCTCGCCGCGGACACGGCGTCGATCGCGGTCATGGAGGTCGTCGACAACGGCGTGATGCTCGCGGTCCCGGGCGCGATGGGCGCCGGCCTGGCGAACGGGGTCTTCTGGGCCTCGCTCGCGTTCTCGCTCGCCGTCGCGTTCGCCGTGACCTGGCCCGTGAACGTCTGGCTGATCCGGCGCGGGCGGGGGCACGCCGTCGTCCACGGGCACCACGGCGGCCACGGGGCCGACGCCGACGCCGCGCACGTCCCCTCACCCGACGCCGTCCCCCACCACGCCGTCCCCCACCACGCCGCCCACGACCACGGGGGCCGCCCGTGAGCTGGGGCGACTGGCGGGGCCGGGCCAAGGGCGAGCGCGTCGCCCTCGTCGCGCAGGTCTCCGCGCCGCTGCGGCGCTTCCTCGGCACGGAGGCCGCGGGCGCGACGCTCCTGCTCGGCGCGACCCTCGTCGCGCTCGCATGGGCGAACTCGCCGTGGTCCGGCGCCTACGAGGCCCTGCTGTCCACGCCCGTGGCGATCAGCGCCGGCGACGAGCAGCTGGCGATGGACGTCCACCACTGGGTGAACGAGGGCCTCATGACGGTGTTCTTCTTCGTCATCGGGCTCGAGGTCCGGCGCGAGCTGGCGCTCGGCGAGCTCACCGACCGGCGCCGCGTCGTCGTGCCGCTCGTCGCGGGCGTGGCCGGCCTGCTCGTCCCCGCGGCGATCTTCCTCGCCGTCACCGCGGGCACCCCGGCGGCCGCCGGCTGGGGCGTGGTCATCGGCACGGACACGGCGTTCCTGCTCGGCGCGCTCGCCGTCGTCGGGCCGCGGCTGTCCACCCAGCTCCGGCTCTTCCTCCTCACGATGACGGTCGCCGACGACATCCTCGCCGTCACCGTCATCGGGGTGGCCTACGCGGACGACCTGCACGTCCCCTCGCTCGTGGTCGCGGCGGCGTGCGTGCTCGCGCTCGTCGCGCTCGACCGGGCGGGCGTGTGGCAGGCGTCGCCGTACGTGCTCGTCGTCGTGGTGCTGTGGCTGTCGACGCTGCGCTCGGGCCTGCACGCGTCGATCGCGGGCATGCTCGCCGGGCTCCTCGTGCCCGCGCCCGCCGCGCGGCGCGAGCTCGTCGAGGACGCCGCCCGGGCCGCCAAGGCGTTCCGCCAGTCGCCGCTGCCGAGCGTCGGCCGGACGGCGCAGCGCGGCATCGTGCGCGCGGTCTCCGTCAACGAGCGCCTCCAGGCGGTGCTGCACCCGTGGACGAGCTGGGTGATCGTCCCGCTGTTCGCCCTCGTCAACGCGGGCGTCGACCTGCGCGGCGGGGTGCTCGGCGCGGCCCTGCGCTCGCCCGTGACGTGGGGCGTGGTGCTCGGCCTCGTCGTCGGCAAGCTCGTGGGGATCTCGGCCGGCACGTTCGGTGCGGTCCGGCTCGGCTGGGGGCGGCTGCCGCAGGGCGTCGGGCCGGGCCAGGTCGTCGGCGGGGCCGCCCTGTCGGGCATCGGGTTCACGGTCTCCCTGCTCATCGCCGAGCTCGCCTTCGGGCGCGGCCCCCTGCGGGACGAGGCGACGGTCGGCGTGCTGCTCGCCGCGGTGCTCGCGACGGCGCTCGGCTGGGTGGTGTTCCGCGTCGCCGCCCGGCGGTTCGGCGAGCGCAGCGCCGAGCTGCCACGCACGCTCGCGGTCCCGGTCGACCCCGAGCGGGACCACGTGCTCGGCCCACCGGACGCCCCGCTCACGGTCGTCGAGTACCTCGACGTCGAGTGCCCCTTCTGCGCCAAGCTCACCGGGGTGGCGGCCGCGCTGCGCCAGCGGTTCGGGGACGACCTGCGCTACGTCGTCCGGCACCTGCCCCTGCCCGACGTGCACCCGCACGCCGAGGACGCGGCGATGGCGCTCGAGGCCGCCGCCGCGCAGGGGCGCTTCTGGGAGATGCTCGGGCGGCTCTTCGCCCACCAGGACCGCCTCGAGCGCGACCACCTGGTCGAGCACGCGGCCGAGCTCGGCCTCGACGTCGACAGGTTCGTCGCCGACCTCGCCGACGAGTCCGCACGAGCCCGGATCCGCGAGGACGTCGCGGGCGCGGAGGCGAGCGGCGCACGGGGCACCCCGACGTTCTTCCTCAACGGACGCCGGCACGTCGGTCCGTACGACGCGGCGACGCTCATCGCGCGGCTCGAGGACCTGCGCGCGGGCCGGCCCGAGCCCGTGCCGCTCGCCGAGCTGACGGCGGAGCCGACGTCCTAGACCTGGCGGCCCGCGCCGCCGGGCACGACGAGCCCGGACTCGTACGCGGCGACCACGAGGGCGGCGCGATGGGTCACGCCGAGCTTGCGCAGCAGGGCGTGGACGTGCGACTTCACGGTCGCCGTCGTGACGTCCAGCTCGGCGGCGACGTCCGCGTTCGACGCCCCACGGGCCACGGCACGCAGCACGTCCACCTCGCGCGGGGTGAGGGCGTCGACGGCGGCGCGCAGCCCGGCGTCGGACGCGGGCGCCGCGCGCAGCCCGGCCCGCCACTGACGCACGACGAGCGGCGTGATGGCCGGGTCGAGCAGGCTGCCGCCGCGCCCCACGGTGCGCACGCACGCGACGAGCGTGCCGGGGTCGGTGTCCTTGAGCAGGAACGCGTCGGCGCCCGCGGCGAGCGCGCCCGTGACGTACTCCTCGTCGTCGAACGTCGTCAGGACGGCGACCCGGACGTCGGCGAGCGCGGGGTCCGTCCGGATCCGCCGGGTGGCCTCGACGCCGTCGAGGCGTGGCATCCGGATGTCCATGAGCACGACGTCGGGCCGCAGCGCGGCCGCCTGCGCCACGGCCGCCTCGCCGTCGCCCGCCTCGCCCACGGTCACCACGTCGGGCTCGTGGTCGAGGATCATCCGCAGCCCGACGCGGATCATCGCCTGGTCGTCCGCGATGACGACGCGCGTGGTCTCACCCATCGATCGGCACCTCCAGCCGCACCCGCCAGGCGCCGCCCGCCACCGGCCCGGCCTCGAGCGTCCCGCCGCACGCGGCGGCGCGCTCGCGCATGTGCACGAGCCCGTTGCCGCGCCGCGCCCGCGTCCCGGCGGGCGGCGCGGCGGGGCCGGGGTCGACGACCTCGAGCACGAGGCGCTCCCCCACCACCTCGCACGACACCCGCGCCCGGTGCGCGAGCGAGTGCGAGACCACGTTCGTCAGGGCCTCCTGCGCCACGCGCACGACGGCGAGCCCCACCGCCGGCGAGCACGCCGGCCAGGCCCCGGGCAGGCGCGCGTCGAGGTCGAGCCCCGCGCCGCGCATCCGCTCGACGACCGCGCCGAGGTCCACGAGCGTCGACGTCGGCGCCAGCGGCGCGGCGTCCTCCCGCAGCACGCGGACCATCGAGCGCATCGCGTCCAGCGCCTCCCGCCCCTCGGGAGCGATCCACGCCATGGCGTCCCGGTAGACGCCGACGTCGTCCCCGCCGACGCGCTGCACCGCCTGCGCGCGCACGACGATCGCGCTGACGTGGTGGGCGACGACGTCGTGCAGGTCGCGCGCGATGCGCACCCGCTCGGACTGCACGGCCTCCCGCGCGCGCACCTCGGCGAGCTCCTCGAGCTCGCGGTTGCGCTCGGCCAGCGACGCGAGGGTCTCGTCGAGCCGCCCCAGCGCGGCCCCGAGCACCGAGGCCGCGACGACGAGCGCGACGAGCAGCAGCAGCTCGTTGACGCTCCAGCCCGGGCTGTCCGTCTCGCCCGCGAGCCAGGAGAGGAGCGGCCGCCACGAGCCCCACACGACCCACAGCGCGCCGGCGGAGGCCAGCGGCGCGACGGCGACGGCCGGCAGCGCCCGCGCGCGCGTCGCGACGAAGGCCGCGGCGAGCAGCGGCAGCAGGTGGAACGCCGACTGCAGGCCCGCCGGCACCCACCAGGCGTAGGCCATCGGGTAGCCGGCCGCGGTCACCCAGAACGCCGCGCCCGGCGCCCGGCGGCGCAGCGCGAGCGGCACGGCGAGCCAGAGCCCCGCGATCCAGTACGACTCGATCCACTGGGGGCGCCAGTAGTCCCACCGGCTCGCGATCGTCACCGCCGCGAGCCACGCGACGACGACGAGGACCGCGGTCGCGACGTCGGACCGCCACGCGGGACGGGCCGGCAGGGCGGTCGCGGGTGCCACGGCGTCGAGGGTAGGGCGGGCGCGCCGCCGGCAGGACCGACCTGGGGCGCGTCGTCCGACGCACGGCGTCCACCCCAGGGTGGAGGCGCGCCCGGGAAGGTCCGCCCGCCGGTGCCGCGGCGCGCCGCCCGGCCACCACCCGCCGATCGGCGCGGCGGGCGGCAGGTTCGGGCCGTCGTCCGACGACGGCGCCCGGCCCGCGCGGCGAGGCTCGACGGCGTGACCACGACCGCCGTTCCCACCCCTGTGCCGACCGCCGCACCGCCCGGGCTCCCGCGCGTGGGCGCCCGCACCTACCTCAGCCGCGGGCGCCGGCGGCGCCGCCGCGCGGCGCGGGCCCTGCTCCTGGGGGCCGCCGCGGTGGTCGCGTGGCAGGTCGTCGCGTGGCAGCTCGGCGCGGGTGGCCCCGGCGCGCTCGGGTGGGCGGGGCTCCCGGCACCGTGGGAGGAGCCAGCGCCGGCGCCGAGCCCCACGGCCCTCGACCCCGATCTCGCCGCGCGCTTCGCCCGCGCCCAGGCCGCAGCCGCCGCGGAGGGCGTGCCGCTCACGCTGACGTCGGGCTGGCGCAGCCCCGAGGAGCAGCAGAGGCTCGTCGACGAGGCGGTCGCCGAGCACGGCTCGCTCGAGGCGGCCCAGCGCTGGGTGCTCCCGCCCGAGACGTCCGCGCACGTCGCGGGCCTCGCGATCGACGTCGGACCGCTCGAGGGCGCGCTCTGGCTCGCCGAGCGCAGCGGCGAGTACGGCCTGTGCCGCACCTACGACAACGAGTGGTGGCACTTCGAGCCGGCGACGGCCGACGGCGTCTGCCCCGCGCCCCACCCGGACTCCTCGTGGGGCTGGTGACGGCGGTGTCCCGGCGCCCGGTGACCGGGCGCCGGGACCGGCAGTACCGTGCGACCGGGGTGAGGACCGTGCACGAGCGGGTGGGACGACCGGCCCCCGTGGCCGCGGTGCTCCTCGCGCCCGCGCTCGCCCTCGCCGGCTGCACGGGCGAGGAGCCCGGCCCGGCGGTGCCGACGCCCACGGCCGGGGACGGCGTCGGCGCGGTCGACGCGTTCCGCGAGCAGCTGGAGGCGCTGCGCGACCTCGGCGACGCCGTCGACCAGCACACGGCGATGGAGGAGGACATCGCGGCGTGCATGGCCGCGCTCGGGTTCGAGTACACGCCCGTCGACCTCGCCGCCCAGGTCGACGTCGTGACCGCGTACGACCTGGGCCTCGACCGGGGCTCGCGCGAGTACGCCGAGCAGTTCGGCTACGGCATCGCCACCGACGACATGGGCTTCTACGCGCTCACCGCGGCCCGCGCCGAGGACCCGAACGCGGTCTACGTCGCCTCGCTCACCGAGGCGGCCCGCGCCGAGTACGAGGCCGCGCTGTGGGGCGACCCCGGCGCCGACCCGTTCGACCCCGACGCCGACCGCGGCTGCAGCGGGAAGGCCCAGGACCGCGTGTACCTGCGGGTGCCGGCGACCGACGCCGTCGACCCGGAGGCGCTGTTCGCGGAGGAGGCGCTGCTGCGCGAGGCGATCCTCACCGACGACCGCGTGGTCGCCACGCACGCCGAGTGGGCCGCGTGCATGGCCGACGCCGGGTACCCCGGCCTGGCGGACCCGGGCGACAACCTCGTCACGGGCGACGCGATGCTGCAGGTGCGCGAGGAGTTCGACGCCCGGCTCGTCGCGCTGCAGGCCGAGATCCCGCCGGACGTGGACGACCCCAGCGCGCGGGCTGCGCTCGCCGCGCTCCAGGCCAAGGCGGAGCTCGCGGACCGCGAGGTGGCGATGGCCGTCGCCGACGTCGACTGCCGCGAGTCGTCCGGGTACGCGGCGGCGCTCGCGGAGGTGTCGGTCGAGCGGCAGGCGGAGTTCTTCGAGGCGCACCGCGCCGAGTACGAGGCCTACGCCGCTGCGATGGCCGAGCTCCTCGCCGCGCGGGACTGAGTCCCGCGCGACCGGGGCCGGCCCCGGGGGCCTAGGTCGTCGCGCGCCCGGCGATGTACGCGGAGAGCTGGTCGCGCTCGGCCTGGATCTCGGTGAGCCGGTGCTTGACGACGTCGCCGATGCTGACGATGCCGACGAGCCGCCCCTCCTCGAGCACGGGCAGGTGGCGCACCCGCCGCTCGGTCATCACGCCCATGAGCTCCTCGAGGTGCGCCGCCGGCTCGCACGTCGCCACGTCCCTCGTCATGATCGCGGCGACCGGCCCGTCGAGGACGGCGTCGCCGTCGGCGGCGAGGCGCCGCACCACGTCCCGCTCGCTGACGATCCCCGCCGGGGGCGCGTCACCGCCGTCGGACACCACGGCGGCGCCGATGCCGTGCTCGGCGAGGAGCGCGAGCAGGTCCCGCACGCTCCGGTCCGGGGCGATCGTGACGACCGCGCTCCCCTTGCGCCTCAGGACGTCGCTGACCCGCATGGCCCACCTCCGCGCACGCGGCCGCGACACGCGTCGTCGCGGCCCGGACCTCGACCGTACGACACCGCCGCGCGCCGGGACACCCGGGAACGGTGCGAGGCCGGGACGCGCGGGCGCTGCCTCAGGCGGTCTGGCCCTCGTGCCGCCCCTCGGCGATCTCCTCGACGAGCTTCGCGCAGAACGCCGGCAGGTCGTCCGGCGTGCGGCTCGAGACGAGCCCGGAGTCGACGACGACCTCCTCGTCCACCCAGTCGGCGCCCGCGTTGCGCAGGTCCGTGCGCAGGCTCGGGTACGACGTGATGCGCCGGCCGCGGAGCACGTCGGCGTCGGCGAGGATCCAGCCGCCGTGGCAGATGACGCCCACCGGCTTGTGCCCCTCGAAGAAGGCGCGCACGAACCGCACCGCGTCCTCGCTGAGCCGCAGGTGGTCACCGTTGACGACGCCGCCGGGGAGCACGAGCGCGTCGAACCGCCCCGGGTCCGCGCCGGCCACGGGCTCGTCCACCGCCTGCTCGTGGCCCTTCTTGCCCGTGATCGCGCCGTCCTTCGGGGAGACGAGCACCGCCTCGGCCCCGTGCTCCGTGACGGCCGCCCAGGGGGCGGTCAGCTCGGAGTCCTCGAACCCGTCCGTGGCGAGGAACGCGACGGTCTTCCCGGTCAGGTGGCTCATGGCGTGCTCCTTCGGTGGGGAGCCCCGACCGTAGGCACGACGCCGGGCCGCCCGCATCCGCAGCCGGCCGGGGCCCCGCGCGCGGACGCGTCAGGCCAGGCGCTCGCCCCACCAGCGCAGGACGTGCTCGAACCGGGCCCGTCGGTGGCTGGGCCGACCCGAGCGCGAGAGCTCGTGCCCCTCGCCCGGGAAGAGCAGGAGCTGGACCGGCACGCCGCGCCGCTTGAGCTCGACGTACCACCGCTGCCCCTGCTCCACCGGGCAGCGCCAGTCCTGCTCGGAGTGGATGACGAGGGTCGGCGTCGTCACCTTCCCGACGTGCGCCATCGGGGACTGCGCGCCGACGGCGGCGGCCCCCTCCGCCGTCGCGGTGTCGCCCAGGTACTCCACCCCGAAGAACCAGCCGATGTCGCTCGAGCCGACGAAGCTCACCGGGTCGAGGAACCCGCGCTCGACGATCGCGCCGCGGAACCGGTCGGTCCGGGTGGTCAGCCACGCGGTGAGGTACCCGCCGTAGGAGCCGCCCATGACGCCGACCCGCGTCGCGTCCAGCGCGGGCGTCGTGGCGAGCGCGTGGTCGAGGAGCGCGAGCACGTCGTCGGCGTCGACGGTGCCGAAGGCGCCGGTGATGGCGCGCCCGTGCGCGGCCCCGTAGCCGGCCGAGCCGCGCGGGTTGCCGTGCACGACGGCGTAGCCCGCGTGCGCGAGCGTCTGCACCTCGTCGAACAGCGCGTGCGTGTACTGCGCGAACGGCCCGCCGTGGATCATCAGCACCGTCGGGTACGGGCCGGCGCCGTGCCGGTCGGGGTCGGGCAGGGTCACCCAGCCGTGCACCGGGTAGCCGTCGGGCGCGGTCGCGGTGACCTCCGCCGGCCGGCGCAGGCGGCCGGTCGCGCGCAGCGGGGCGGCGAGGTCGGTGAGCACCGTCGTCGCGCCGTCGGCCAGGCGCACCGCGAGCACCTCGCCCGCGGACTCCGGGTCCGCGGCGCTGACCGCCGCGACCGGGCCGGCCGCGTCGGCGCCGAGCACGACGCGCGGGGAGTCGACGAGCACCCGCGGCTCGCCGACCCCGCCGGCCGGCACGGCGAGGAGCACGACGGCGCCGCGCCGCTGGTCGGCGACGAGCACCTCGTCGCCCACGGGCACGAGCACCCCGGGCACCAGGTCGGTGACCTCGGGGTCGGTGAGCCGCACCGGGGCGGCGGGGGCCGCCGTCGGGCCGCCGGGCAGGTCGAGCCGGTACAGCGCGTTCTGCACCGCGACGAACTGCCGGCCGGTCGGGCCGAGGTCGCCCGCGATCAGCCAGACCGCGCGCCCGTCCGGCGCGGGCACGACGGTCTCCACGCCGAGCGTGGACCCCGCGCCCGCGTCGGTGAGCGGGCGGGGCGGCGCGGGCTCGGCCGCGTCGGCGTCGACGAGCACCGCGTCCGTGCGCAGGTCCTCGTCGTGACCCGGGTGCACCGCGGCGACCGCGACGAGATGGCGGCCGTCGGGCAGCCAGCGCGGCGCGTGCACGTCGCCGTCGCCGTCCGTGAGCCGCCGGGCCTCCGGGAGCTCCGCGGGGCGCTCGCCGGTGTCCGCGAGCGCGGCCGGGAGGTCGACGACGAAGAGGTGACGCGGCCGGTCGTAGGTGAACCCGAGGTCGTCGATCCGGTACTGGTAGCGCATGATGAGCCGCGGCGGCTCGGCCGAGGGGTCGCCGTCGGGCACGTAGCGGCCCTCCTCCGGCACGCGCGCGACGAACGCGAGGCGCCGCGAGTCGGGCGACCAGCGGGGGTCGGCGACGCCGAGCGGCGCGTCGGTCAGGCGCACGGGCTCCCCGCCTGCCGCCTCGACGACGTGCAGCTGCGGGCGGCCCTTGGGCTCGTCCGGCACGCGCCGCAGGAACGCGACCCACCGGCCGTCCGGCGACCACGCCGGCGACGTGTCGCGCCCGCCGCGCGTGAACGGCCGCGGCGGCGCGGACCCGTCGAGCGGGACGCGCCAGAGGTGGCCGACCTCGGTGTCGGCCTCCAGGTCGGGGTGGGTGACGGCGACGACGGCGGCGGAGCCGTCCGGGGCGACGGCGGGGGTTCCGGGCGTGCGGAGCAGGACGATGTCTTCGGGGATCACGCCGACGAACCTACGCCCGGCCGGCGTCTCGCCGCCGGGACGACCGGCTCGGTCGGCCCCCCGCGTCGGGGCGCGTCAGGCAGCGTCGCGCGGCAGGACGCGCAGGTAGGGCAGGCGGCGCGCGACGACGAACCCGAGCGACTCCGCGAGCCGCACCGACCCGGCGTTCTCCTCCCGGCACGCCCACACGGGCGTCCGCCCGGCGCGCAGGAGGTCGTCGATCATCGCGGCCGCGGCGGCGCGCGCCAGCCCCCGACGGCGGTGGGCGGGTGCGGTCTCGATGCCCAGCTCGACGTCGTCGCCCGTGCGGAAGGCCGCGAACGCGAGCGCGGCGGCCGCGCCGTCGACCTCCGCGACCCAGCCGCCGCCGGCGAGGAACGCGTCGGCGTCGGGCCAGAACTCGGCCGGGCGCACGGCGCCGGACCAGCCGAAGTCGTGGGCGGTCGCCCGGCGCACCCGGCACCCCGGGACCGCGACGGGACCCGGGAACGCGGCCGGGTCGAACGCGAGGTTGAGGCGCACGTGGTGCGTGAGCGGCCCGCCGATCCGCTCCGCCCAGCCGAGGTCCGCCCAGCGCGGCTCGACCTGCAGCCACTCGGGCCGCCCGGCGTCCGCACCGGCGCGGATCCGCGCGGCGACGGCGTCCGCGACCTCGCCGACCGCCGGGCCCCAGACCAGCGACATCGTGTGCGGGTGCCGGGCGTGGAAGGCGCGCGGCTCCTCCGGCCGGTCCGCCCACAGCTCGCCGGGCACCACGCCGTCGAGCACGGCGCGGGCGAACGCGGTGTTGATCGCGACGGCGTCGAGCGCGCGGCGGGCGGCCGCGACCGTGGTGTCGGTGTGCTC
>JAAZAC010000292.1 GCA_012514545.1 Actinomycetales bacterium
CGTGTCGTGTCGTGTCGTGTCGTGTGCGGGCGGCGTCGCCCGCGAGGTCAGGCGGAGAGGGGCAGGCGCTGGTGGGGGACCTCGGCGCGCACCTCGTCGAGCACGGCGAAGGTGGACTCGCCGTCGTCGCCGGTGATCAGCACCGCGCGCGCGCCGCAGGCGCACACGTGGTCGGGCCACGTGTCCTCGAACCAGACGCAGACGTGAGTGCTCATGTCGGCGACGGTAGCCGCGTCCCCCGACAGCACCGTGGATATGCGCCCGGCGTGCCGCGTGACCGCGCGACGGCGCCGACGCCGCGCCCAGGATGCCGACGCGCTTCCCTACGGTCCCGTAGCCATGGCATGATGCGCCGGTGACCTCGTTCACGCTGATTATCGGCTAGCGCGCCCGGCACACCGCCGAGCGCGCAGACCCTCCGCACCCTCGGGGGGTCTTTTTGTTGGTCCGGGCACCTACCCGCCGCCCGTCCCGACGCCGCCGACCCGCCCCGGCACCACCCGAAGCCGGCCGGAGACGCGGCGAGACGACAGCACGGCCCGCCCGGCGTCGTCGGGCACCGCCCCGGCCGCCGACCACCCGAGAAGAGCACCGAAGTGGACACCACCCTCGACGTCTTCGACGTCTACGACACGACCCTGCGCGACGGCGCGCAGCAGGAGGGCATGAACCTGTCCGTCCAGGACAAGCTCCTCATCGCCCCGCTGCTGGACGAGCTCGGCGTCGGCTACATCGAGGGCGGCTGGCCGGGCGCGATCCCCAAGGACACCGAGTTCTTCAAGCGCGCCGCCAAGGAGCTGGACTTTCGCAACGCGGAGCTCGTCGCGTTCGGCGCCACCCGCAAGGCCGGCGCCACGACGCACGAGGACGCCCAGGTCCGCGCCCTGCTCGACGCCGAGACCTCCGTGATCACGCTCGTCGCCAAGTCCGACATCCGGCACGTCGAGCGGGCGCTGCGCACCACCGCCGAGGAGAACCTCGCGATGATCCGCGACACGGTCGCGTACCTGCGGGGCGAGGGCCGCCGGGTCGTCCTGGACGCCGAGCACTTCTTCGACGGCTTCCGGTACGACGCCGACTACGCGCTGCGCGCCGTCGTCGCCGCTTTCGAGGCGGGCGCCGAGACGGTCTGCCTGTGCGACACCAACGGGGGCATGCTCCCGGACTGGGTGCACGACATCGTGACCCGCGTCCGCGCGGAGACCGACGGCCGCCTCGGCATGCACGCGCACAACGACTCCGGGTGCGCGGTCGCGAACACCCTCGCGGCGGTGGCCGCGGGCGCCACGCACGTGCAGGGCTGCGTCAACGGCTACGGGGAGCGCACCGGCAACGCCGACCTGGGCGCCGTCGTCGCGAACCTCGAGCTCAAGCTCGGCCGGTCGGTTCTCGCCGACGGTGGGCTCCGCGAGCTCACGCGGATCTCCCACGCGATCAGCGAGATCACCAACATCGCGCCGTTCGCCCGGCAGCCGTACGTCGGGGCGAGCGCGTTCGCGCACAAGGCCGGCCTGCACGCGTCGGCGATCAAGGTCGACCCGGACATGTACCAGCACACCGACCCGCTCGCCGTCGGGAACGACATGCGCATGCTCGTCTCCGACATGGCGGGCCGCGCGTCGATCGAGCTCAAGGGCCGCGAGCTCGGCTTCGACCTCACCGGGCAGGCCGACCTCCTCACGCGCGTCACCAACCGCGTCAAGGACGCCGAGGCGCAGGGCTACACGTACGACGCCGCCGACGCGTCCTTCGAGCTGCTGCTGCGGGAGGAGCTCGACGGGCGCCGCCCGCGGTTCTTCTGCACCGAGTCGTGGCGGGTGTTCATCGAGACGGCGCCGGGCGACCCCACCGACGCGAGCGCCGAGGCCACGGTGAAGATGCACGTCGGCGGGGAGCGCATGGTCGCGACCGCGGAGGGCAACGGCCCCGTCAACGCGCTCGACGCGGCGCTGCGCAAGGCCCTCGCCCCGACCTACCCGGAGATCGACAGGTTCGAGCTCATCGACTTCAAGGTGCGCATCCTCGACACGGCGCACGGCACCGACGCGGTCACCCGCGTCCTCGTCGAGACCATGGACACCGGCGCGGAGACCACCTGGATGACGGTCGGCGTGGGGCCGAACATCATCGAGGC
>JAAZAC010000043.1 GCA_012514545.1 Actinomycetales bacterium
TCGAGGACGAGGTGCGTGGCGCGGACCTCGTCGAGGTCGGCCGGGTGCCACTGCGGCATCGTGCCGTCGAGCACGTTCTGCGCGACGAAGCCGAGCATGTTCACCGGGTCCTTCGCCGACCCGTACGGCGGGGCGTAGGCGAGCTCGAGCTCGGCGAGGTCGTCCGCCGTCATGCCCGCGCGCAGCGCCGTGGCGAGGACGTCGATCCGCTTGTCGACGCCGGCGCGGCCCACGGCCTGCGCGCCGAGCAGCCGCCCGTCGGGCGCGAAGCTCGCGACGAGGTGCACCTGCTCCGCGCCGGGGAGCCAGCCCACGCGGTGGCCCGGGTGGATGCGCACCACCTCGTGCCCGACGCCGGCCTGCGCCAGCGCCGCCTGGCTCGCCCCGGTGGTCGCGGCGGTGAGGCCGAAGACCCGCACGATCGCGGTGCCGAGCACGGGCGCCTGCGGCGTGGTGCGGTGGCCGAGCATCGACTCGGCCGCGCGCCGGCCCTGCCGGTTCGCCGGGCCCGCGAGGGGGACCGGACCGGCCTCGCCGGTCACCGCGCGCGTCACCTCGACCGCGTCGCCGACCGCCCAGACGTGCGGGTCGGACGTGCGCTGGTCGGCGTCCACGCGGATCGCGCCGGTGGGTCCGAGCTCGAGGCCGGCGTCGCGCGCCAGCTCGGTGGCCGGGCGCACGCCGACGCTGACGACGACGACGTCCGCGGCCAGCCGGGCGCCGTCGGACAGGGCGACGACCACCCCGCCGTCGGCGTCCGTGACCGACGCGGCCGTGACGCCGAGGTGCAGGCCGACGCCGTGCGCGCGCAGCTCGTCCGCCAGGAGGTTGGCGAGCTCGGGGTCGAGGGGCGGCAGGACGTGGTCGGCCGCCTCGACGAGGTCGACGGCCAGCCCGCGCGTCGCGAGCGCCTCGACGGCCTCGAGCCCGATGAACCCCGCGCCGACGACGACGGCCCGCCGCGGCCGGTCCGCGGGCAGGCCGGCGACGTGCGCCACGAGCGCGTCGAGGTCGGGGATCGTGCGCAGCGCGTGCACGGCCGGGTGGTCGAGGCCCGGGATCGGCGGGCGCACCGCGACCGCGCCCGGCGCGAGGAGCAGCGCGTCGTACGGGAGCACCGCCACGCCGTCGGGGGAGGTCACGGTGACGGTGCGCGCGGCCCGGTCGATCGCCGTCGCGCGGGTGCGGGTGCGCACGTCGATCGCGAGGGCGGCCCGCAGCGACTCGGGCGTGTGCAGCAGGAGGTCGTCGCGCCGCGGGACCTCGCCGGACACGTGGTACGGCAGGCCGCACCCGGCGACGGACACGTGGTCGGACTGCTCGACGACGGTGATCGACGCCGTCTCGTCGAGGCGCCGGGCGCGGGCGGCGGCGCTCATGCCGCCGGCGACGCCGCCGACGACGACGATCCGGCGTGGGCGTGCGGGGGTCGCCTCAGAGGTGGTGGGCATGCCTGGAAGATACCCCAGGGGGTATATGGACCACAAACCGGGGGCTGCCGGGCGCGACCGTGTGAGCACCGGAGACTTTCTGTCGCCATGTGAAAGAAAGTCTCCGGCGTTCGGGAAGGACGGCGTCCGGGTGGACGCGCCGTCGGGGGATCAGCGGTGCCCGACGGCCTCGTGCTCGCCGTGCCCGATCGGCTCGACCTGGAACGTGCAGTGGTCGGTGTCGAAGTGCTCGCTCAGGCACGCGCCCAGCGCGTCGAGCACCTCGCCGGTCCGGCCGTCCGCGATGCACTCCTCGTCGACGACGACGTGCGCGGACAGCACCGGCATGCCGCTCGTGATGGTCCACGCGTGCAGGTCGTGCACGCCCACCACGCCGGGCACGCCGAGGATGTGCCGGCGGACGGCGTCGAGGTCGATCCCCTTCGGGGTCGCCTCGAGCAGCACGTCGAGCACGGAGCGCAGCAGCGACCATGCCCGCGGCAGCACGAACAGGCCGATCGCCGCCGACGCGAGGACGTCCGCGCGCCGGTACCCCGTCGTCGCGATGACGACGCCGGCCGCCAGCACCGCGACCGACCCCAGCAGGTCGCCGAGCACCTCGAGGTAGGCGCCGCGCACGTTGAGGCTCTCCGCCTGCCCCTCGCGCAGCAGCAGCAGGCTCACGAGGTTCGTCAGCGCGCCGACGGCGGCCACCGCCAGCATGAGGCCCGTCGCCACCTCGGGCGGGTCGGACCAGCGCCGCACCGCCTCCACGAGGATCCACACCCCGAGCGCGGCGAGGAGCACCGCGTTCGCGAGCGCCGCGAGGATCTCCGCGCGGAGCAGCCCGAACGTGCGTGCGTCCGTCGCCGGCCGGGTCGCCAGGGCGGCGGCGAGCAGCGCGATCCCGACGCCCGTCGCGTCCAGCAGCATGTGGCCGGCGTCGGCGAGCAGGGCGAGCGACCCGGAGAGCAGCCCGCCCACCACCTGCACGACCACCACGCCCGCCGTCAGGCAGAGCACGACGACGAGGCGGCGCCGGTGCCGTCCGGTCGCCGTCGCGGGGGCGTGCGCGTGGCCGCTCACGCGTCTGCCGGCTCCCGGAGCCGGACCGGGCAGAGCGCGACGGCGTCGCCGGTCAGGGCGAGGAGTCGCTCGGCGGCGGCGAGCAGCTCGAGCGTGGCCTCCGGGTGCGCGAGCGAGTACACCGACGCGCGGCCCTCGGCGCGCGAGGTGACGAGCCCGCAGTCGCGCAGGCACGCGAGGTGCTTCGACACCGTGGACTGCGCGAGGCCGAGGTGGCGCGTGAGGTCGACCACCCGGTGCTCCCCGAGCGTGAGGTGCCGCAGGATCGCCAGCCGGGAGGCGTCGCCGAACCCGTGGAACAGGCACGACGCGACGGCGAGCGCGTCCTGCTCGGACGGCGTCGCCGGGCCGTCGGTGGCCATCGCGGGATCGCCGGTCACCTGTGTCATCACCATATGGCGATGATGGTAGCCGGCCGACGACGGCGGCAAGCCGCGCGCCGTCGTCGGCGGCCTGGGGCCCGGGTCGGGCCGAGATCGGTCAGGAGAGCCGCTCGAACACCATCGTCGCCTGGATGCGGTCGCCGCCGCCGAGGCCCTTGCTCCCGGACGCGGCCGTGGTGATCGTGTGCAGGCGGTAGCCGAGCGCGGCCTGGGCGTTGATCGCCTTCTCCAGCTCGGTGAGGTTGCCGGAGCCCGTGCCCCAGAGCTTCTCCTTGAGGATGACCTGGAGCACCACGTAGGACGCGCCCTGGGCGGCCGGCCGCGGCCGGCTGCCGGCCACGGCCTCCGCCTCGATCTTCGCGATCGCGCCGCTGATGCCGCCCGGGCCCGGGGGCGGCGGCTGCACCTGGTCGGTCCAGCTCTGGCCGTCGAACCAGCGCATGGTGCCGGTGCCGTCGTCGTACCAGCCGGGCGTGGTGGACATGGGAGACCTCGATTCGCTGGGCGGGGGGCGCGGACGCGCCGTGTCAGCCTGTCAGACGGGTGCCCGCCCGCCCGGCCGCGGCGCGGGCGAAATCGGCCGGGCGCGGGGTGACGTCGGCCACGCGGGCGCCGTCGGGGAGAGGCCGGGCCGACGTCGGGCGGGCGCCGACGGCGCGTGGTGAGGGACGCCGGCGGCGTCGGTTAGCGTCGGGCCATGCGCGCGCTGAACGACGGAACGACCCTGCCCGACATCGGCTTCGGCACCTACCCGCTGCGCGGCGACGAGGGCACCGCGGCGGTGCTCGACGCCCTGGCGATCGGCTACCGGCTCATCGACACGGCGGTGAACTACCGCAACGAGGACGCCGTCGGGCGCGCGATCGCGCAGACGGACGTGCCGCGGTCGGAGATCGTGGTGACCACCAAGCTGCCCGGCCGGGACCACGGCTACGACGAGACGCTGCGCTCGTTCGAGCGGTCCGCGGCGGCGCTCGGGCTCGACGTCATCGACCTGTACCTCATCCACTGGCCGAACCCGAGCATCGGCAAGTACGTCGACGCCTACCGCGCGATGGTGCGGCTGCGCGAGGAGGGCCGGGTCCGCACGGTCGGCGTCTCCAACTTCACCCAGGAGCACCTGGCGCGCGTGGCCGACGCGACGGGCGTGATGCCCGCGGTGAACCAGGTGGAGATGCACCCGTTCTTCCCGCAGGTGGAGCTGCGCGCCTTCCACGCCGCGCACGGCATCGTCACCGAGGCGTGGAGCCCGCTCGGCAAGGCCGCGCCCGTGAAGCAGGCGGCGCCCGTGGTGGCGGCGGCGCGCGCGCACGGCGTGACGCCGGCGCAGGTGGTGCTGCGGTGGCACCTGCAGCTGGGCTCGGTGCCGATCCCGAAGTCCGCGGACCCGGGCCGGCGGCGGGAGAACCTCGACGTCTTCGGCTTCGAGCTCACCGACGACGAGGTCGCGGCCATCACCGCGCTCGGCCGGCCGGACGGGCGCCTGTTCGGCGGCGACCCGAACGTGCACGAGGAGATGTAGCGGGCGGGGCGGCGTCGGGAGCGCTCGGCGGGGCCGGCGTCGGGGCGTCGGCCGGCGTCGGGGGCATCGACCGGCGTCGGGGGCGTTGACCGGCGTCGGGGGCGTTGACCGGCGTCGGGGGCGGACGTAGCGTCGAACGGCGCCGACCCGCCGACGGTCGGTCCGGTCCGCGCTGGAGGCGTCATGCTCTCCGACCTGACCGCGACCCCCGTGCTCGCCGTCTCCGACCTGGCCCGCGCCCGCGCGTTCTACGAGGGCACGCTCGGCTTCCGGCCCTCCCGGGAGGCCGCCGAGGGGGTGCTGTACGCGGCGGGCGGGGGCGAGTTCCTCGTGTACCCGTCGGCGTACGCGGGCACGAACCAGGCGACCGCGCTGTCCTTCGGCGTGCCCGACGACGGGTTCGACGCCGAGGTGGCCGACCTCCGCGCGCGCGGCGTCAGGTTCGACACGTTCGAGGCCGAGGGCATCGAGTGGGCCGACGGCGTGGCGAGCGCGCCCGGGATGCGCGCGGTCTGGTTCACCGACCCCGACGGGAACATCCTCAACGTCGAGACGACCACGGACTAGGCCCGCGGCTGCGGGAGGTCGGTGGCCGCCCCTGCCTGCGAACGCGTGCTGTGACGAACGGCCCACGAACGGTGCCGACCGCGCCCGTAGCCTCGGCGGGACGAGCCCGGACCGCGGGAGATGGTGCGCGTGCCGCCCGGTCGTGGTCCGGTCGCATTCGTACGTGCCCAGCGCAGGGCCGTGCGCGCCGTCGCCCCCGAGCTGCGCTCACCGTGGCTGGTCCTGCCCGCGTTCGCCCCGAGGCGGGTCGGCCGGGGCCTCGTGCTCCGGGTCGCGCGCCGCGTCCTCGCCCGGTCGACGGACCCGCTCCCGGGTGTCGACGCGACGCGGCGCACGGTCGCCGGTACCGCGGGCGGGCCGCCCGTCGACGTCGTCGTCCACGACCCGCCGCGGCGCGAGCGGCCCAGCTGCGCGCTGCTGTGGGTGCACGGGGGCGGCATCGCCGCGGCCCTCGCCCAGCGCGCCCACGACGCGGGCCGGCCACCCGCGTTCCAGCTGCTCGTCTACCCCGTGCTCGACGACCGGACCGTCCTCCGCGGCGCGCCGGGCCCCGACGACGTGCGGGGCCGCATCGGCTGGACGGCGAGCACGAACCGGTTCGGGTGGACGGCGTACCTGGGGCATCCGCCCCGCATCGAGGCTCCTGCGCCCTACACCGCTCCCGCCCGCCGGGAGCGGCTCGCCGGGCTGCCCCCGGCGTGGATCGGCGTCGGCGATCTGGACCTGCACCACGACGAGTCGACCGAGTACGCCGAGCGGCTCCGGGCCGCGGGCGTCCCCTGCGCGCCGCACGTCGAGCCCGGCATGCTTCACGCCGCCGACGTCGGCAGCCGGACGCCGTCCATGGTCGCCTTCCGCGAGCGTGCGGTGGCGGCCGTGCGCGACGCCGTCGGGCGCGCGCCTGCGGTTCCAGCGGGCTAGCCCGAGCGCCGGAGAGTCTCTACCGCTTTGTGAAAGGAAGTCTCCGGCGTTCGGTCGTCGCGCGCCGACGACGGCGCCGCGCCGCGCCAGGCGTGACGGCGGCGTCCGCGTGATCTAGGTTCTCCCACGTCGTCGTCACTCGGGCCGCGCCCGGCCGGCGGCAGGTCAGCCGCGGCCGCCGGGCCGCGGCCGGGCGACGGGAGGACGGATGGCGCGCGGCGCTGCGTCGGCGGTCCGGGCGGCGACCGTCGGGGCGCTCCTGCTCGCGGCGGCGGGCTGCGCCGGGGGTGACCGGTCGCCGTCGGACGAGGGCCCCACGGCCGGGCCGGCGGACGCGTACCTCGAGGCGGCGTTCGGCGGCACCGACGAGATCGCGGCGGAGGCGCTGCGCGCCGAGGAGCTCGTCGCGGCGTGCATGGCCGAGCAGGGCTTCGAGTACGTGCCGGACGCGTCGGGGTACTCGTCCATCGACCTGTCGGAGATCGACCCGCCGCCCGGCACGCGGGAGTTCGCCGAGCAGTTCGGCTACGGCTACGCCGCCCTCCCCGAGGGCATGACCACCGCCGGCCCGGTGACCAACCCCAACGACGAGATCCTGGCCGCGATGAGCGAGGAGGAGCACGAGGCCTACACGCGCGCGCTCTGGGGCGACGCCGGCGTCGACGGCGGGGAGCCCGAGCCCGGCGGCTGCTTCGAGGAGGCGCGGGCGCAGGTCTGGGGCGACCGCGACACCGACCCGGTCCGCGCGGCCCTCGAGGACGAGATCGCCCGGATCGACGCCGAGCTCGCGCCGCAGGACCCGGCCGTGGTCGAGGCCGCCGCCGCGTGGTCGGCGTGCATGGCGGACGCGGGCTTCCCCGGGTTCGCGAACCCGCCGCAGGCCGAGCAGGCGGCGTGGGACCGGTGGGTCGCGTTCA
>JAAZAC010000293.1 GCA_012514545.1 Actinomycetales bacterium
CAGGGCAAGCGGCTCATCCAGCAGCTCGTCCGGTTCACCGACGACCCCGAGGTGCGCCACCGGATCGTGTTCCTGCCGAACTACGACATCGCGATGGCCCAGACCCTGGTGCCCGGCTGCGACGTCTGGCTGAACAACCCGCTGCGGCCCCTCGAGGCCAGCGGCACCTCCGGGATGAAGGCCGCGCTCAACGGCGCCCTCAACCTGTCGATCCTCGACGGCTGGTGGGACGAGTGGTTCGACGGCGAGAACGGCTGGGCGATCCCGACGGCGGACGGAGTCGAGGACCCCGACCGCCGCGACGACCTCGAGGCCGCCGCTCTGTACGACCTCATCGAGAACCAGGTCGCCGCCCGCTTCTACGACCGGGACGCGAACGGCCGGCCCGCCCGCTGGCTCGAGATGATCCGGCACACGCTCGCCACGCTCGGGCCGAAGGTTCAGGCCACCCGCATGGTCGCCGAGTACGTCCACCGGCTGTACGCGCCCGCGGCGCAGAGCGGCCGGGCGCTGGACGGGCCGGGCTACCCCCGCGCCCGCGAGCTCGCGGCGTGGAAGGCCCGCGTCCGGACGGCGTGGCCGGGCGTCCGCGTCGACCACGTCGAGTCGGTCGGCATCGGGGAGGTCGCGCAGGTGGGCGACGTGCTCCACGTGCGCGCCTACGTCTCGCTCGGCGACCTGGCGCCCGACGACGTCGCCGTCCAGGTCACCTACGGGCGCGTCTCGGAGTCGGACGAGCTCTCGGGAGTCCGGCACGCCGAGCTCGCGTGGGCCGAGGGGTACGAGGCCGGTCGGCACGCCTTCGCGGGCGACGTCCGGCTCGACGTCTCGGGGCCGTTCGGCTACACCGTCCGCGTCGTGCCCAAGCACCCGCTGCTCGTCTCGCTCGCGGACACCGGGCTCGTCACGAACGCCGGCTGAGCGACCGGGCGGTCCCCGCCGTCCGGCGGACGTCCCGGGCGGCCGGGCCGATCAGGCGGTCTCGGCGGCCGCCGACCGCCCGGCGACCCGCCCGGAGAACAGGCAGCCGCCGAGGAACGTGCCCTCGAGCGCGCGGTGGCCGTGCATGCCGCCGCCGCCGAAGCCGGACGCCTCGCCGGCGGCCCACAGGCCGGGCAGCGGCGCGCCGTCGGGCCGGAGCACCCGGCCGGCGAGATCGGTGTGCAGCCCGCCGAGCGTCTTGCGGGTGAGCACCGAGAGGCGCACGGCGAGCAGCGGCCCGTCGGCCGGCTCGAGGATCGGCCGCGGGGGCGCGACGCGCACGAGCCGGTCGACGACGTAGCGGCGCGCCATCGCCGTCGCGACGACCTGCGGGTCCTTGCCCATGCGGGTGCGCACCTGCGCGTCGCGCGCGCGGATCGTGCGCTCGAGGGCGGCGGGGTCGATGCGCGCGGTGCCCGTGAGCTCGTTCATCCCCGCGGCGAGGTCGGCGACGTCGTCGGCCCAGACGAACTCCGGCGACAGGCGCGCGAACCGCTCGACCGGCGCGACGGCCCCCGGCAGCGCCCGCCGGAGCACGCCGACCACGTCCCGCCCGGTGAGGTCGGGGTTCTGCTCCGAGCCGGACAGCGCGAACTCGGTGCCCATGATCGCCCGGTTGAGCACGAACCAGGAGTGGTCGTCGCCGCGCGCGACGACGTGCCGCAGCGCGCCCAGGGCGTCGAACCCGGGGAACAGCGGCGCGGGCAGGCGGTTGCCGTCCGCGTCGAGCCACAGCGAGCTCGGGCCGGGCAGGATCCGGATGCCGTGCCGGCTCCAGACCGGGGAGTGGTTCGCGACCCCCTCGGGGTAGTGCCACATGCGGCCCGCGTGCACGACGTGCCCGCCCGCGCGCGCGGCCGCCGCGATCCCGGCGCCGTCGACGTGGTCGGGCACGCCCGAGAGCATCCGCTCCGGCAGGCGGCCGTGCTCGGCCGGCCACGAGGCCCGCACGAGGTCGTGGTTCGCCCCGATCCCGCCCGAGGCGACGACGACGGCGTCGGCGGCCACCTCGAACCGGCCCACCGCCCGGCGGGACGAGGGTGCGCCGCGGGGGGCGTCGTCGTCCGCGAGGACGTCCCCGACGACGCCGGTCACCCGGCCGTCGGTCACCACCAGGTCGGTGACGCGGTGGCGGAACCGCACGCGCAGCAGGCCCGCGCGGCGGGCCTCGAGGGCCGCGCGGACGAACGGCTCGCAGATCGCCGGCCCCGTGCCCCACGTGATGTGGAAGCGGGGTACGGAGTTGCCGTGGCTGCCGCCGCCGTCGGCGAGGTACCCGCCCCGCTCGGCCCACTGGACGAGCGGGAACCAGCGGACGCCGAGCCCGTGCAGCCAGGCCCGCATCTCGCCCGCGGCGAACGCGACGAACTGCTCCGCCCACGCGCGCGGGTGCGCGTCGAGCGGGTCCGCCGGGTCGAACTGCGCCGAGCCCAGCCAGTCCGCCAGGGCGAGGTCGTACGAGTCGCGCACGCGCAGGCGCCGCTGCTCCGGGGAGTCGACGAGGAACAGCCCGCCGAACGACCACCACGCCTGGCCGCCCAGCGACGCGCGCGGCTCCTGCTCGACGAGGACGACCCGCCGCCCCGCCGCGGTCAGCTCGGCGGCGGCGACGAGCCCGGCCAGGCCGGCCCCGACGACGACGGCGTCGGCCCGCAGCACCCCCTCGGACATGCCCGCAGCGTAGGTGCCGGGCACCGGGAGCGGTAGCCGCGGTGCCCAGGACGTGCTCAGGACGTGCTCAAGAGGTGCTCAGGAGGTGCTCAGGAGCGGTAGACGCGCAGCGCCAGCGGCTCGACGACGACGGTGCTCCCGGGCGCGGCGTGCGCCTCGCCGTTCGCGCCCACGGCGTCCGGGCGCTCGGCGACGCTGTCCCACACGAGGCGCCACGCGCCGTCGGGCCGGTCCGGGGG
>JAAZAC010000044.1 GCA_012514545.1 Actinomycetales bacterium
CTCGTGCGGCCGGCGGAGTACCTGGACCTGGACCAGCACGAGCGGTACGAGGTCGCCCGCCACATCGGGCGGCTCAACGCCGCGCTGCGCGGCCGGAGCGTCATGCTGCTCGGGCCGGGGCGCTGGGGCACGAGCACGCCCGCGCTCGGGGTGCCCGTGCGGTTCGCCGAGATCAGCAACGTCGCGGTGCTGGGCGAGTTCTCGGCGCCGGGCGCCGGCTTCATGCCCGAGCTGTCCTACGGCAGCCACTTCTTCCAGGACCTGGTCGAGTCCGGGATCTTCTACGTGGCGCTGTTCGACGGCGAGCCGGGGGTTAGGTTCCACCCGGAGCGCATTCTGGAGCTGCCGAACGAGCTGGCCACGCTGTCGCCCGACGGCGCGTCCCTCGCGCACGTGCTGCACGTCGCCTCGACGCCCGGCCTGCAGGTGTTCTCCGACGTCGCGACGCAACGCGTGCTCTGCCGGTGACCGCCCGACGCCGGGGAGCCCGCGCGTCGTACATCTGTTCGACCCGGACGCCGGCCAGGGGGAGTGACGGACCGGGGGAGGGCTGCGATGATGCCCGCATGCGCGTGCGGCGCCTGGCCGAGGACGACTGGCGGCAACTGCAGGGGATCCGCCTGCGGTCGCTGACCGAGGACCACCCGGTGCTCGGCTCGGTCGAGCGCGAGCAGGGGTTCCGGGAGAGCCACTGGCGGATGCGCATCCGGGGCAGCGCGTGGTTCGTCGCGACGCACCGGCGCCGGACCGTCGGGATCGCGTCGGTCATCGCGGAACCGGGCACGCCCGTGGACGAGCGCCACGTCGTCGGGCTCTGGGTCGCCCCGGAGGCCCGGGGGACCACCGCGTGGGCGGCGCTCCTCGACGCCGCCGCGGACCTCGCGCGCGCCGAGGGCGCGTCGCGGCTGACCGCGTGGTGCCTCGACGGCGACGACGTGCTCGCGGCCGCGCTGCGCGACGGCGGGTTCGCGCCGACCGGCATCCGGATGCCGGTGCCGCGGGACAGGTCGCTCACGGAGGAGCGCTGGGTGCGCGAGCTCGCGGGGGAGGACGCCGGCTGAGCGGCACGGGCCGCCCGGCGGCCGTCCCTCGCGCGGTTTGACATAACGTACCTTATCGGCTTCCAGGATGGACGGGACGTCCACCGGCCGACGACGGCCCGGACCCCGATCGCCTCCCACGACGCTCCGGGAGCACGCGCGCGCGCGTCCCCGCGGCCCCACGCCCACGACCTCCTGCCGCACGCGCGCCGTGCCGCGCGGACGGCGCACCGCCCGACTGCTCCACGAGCCCGTTGCCGCTGTGTGTCGGTCTCAGCCCGTTTCCTTGCGTCGACCCACGCGTTCGACGTGAACCCGTCGCCACCGGCCGTCCGCGGGTTCCGCGCGGCGCTCGGCCGCGACACGCGCCCGTCGCGCCGGCGTCCGTGCGCCCAACCCGATCCCGCAGAGCCCGATCCACGGACTTTACCGATACAGGCGCTCCCCGTCCGCCCCGGGGGCCGCTGCGCTCCGGTTGCGGGCCACCCCGCCCCGCGGGAGCGTGGTGCCGCTCGCCGGGCGGACCGTGGGCCGAACGTTCACCGGACCTTCACCGGACGTTCGGAACAGCAGGCCCGGGCCGTGCGTTTGAGCCTACGACGAGCGGCGGACCGTCGCTCGCACCGTCACGAGGGGAGGTCGCGATGGCGGACCGTTCGCTGCGCGGGACCCGCATCGGCGCCCACAGCATGGAGTCCGAGGAGGGCGTGGAGTTCGCCGAGCGGTTCGAGGCGTACTACGACTGCCCGAACGGGCACACGATCGTGCTGCCCTTCTCCGTCCAGGCCGACGTGCCCGTCGTCTGGGAGTGCCGCTGCGGCGCCGAGGCCCTGCTCCGCGACGCCAGCAAGCCGGAGCCGAAGCCCACGAAGCCCCCGCGCACCCACTGGGACATGCTGCTCGAGCGCCGCACGGTCAAGGAGCTCGAGGAGCTCCTCGACGAGCGCCTGGAGCTGCTCCGCGCCGGGAAGCTGCGCCGCTCGGCCTGACGCCCGAGCCGATCACGTCCGCGATGGCCGCCGTCCCGAGACGGCGGCCATCGCCGTCCTCAGGGCCCCCGCGGCCTGCCCCGCGCGCCGCGCGACGCCCCACCCCGTGACGCGGACGAGCGCCTCCACGACGATCCGGTTGCTCATCTTCGACCGGCCGGCCGCGCGCTCGACGAAGGTGATGGGCACCTCGCGGACGACGGCGCCGGCGCGGAGCGCCCGCCACGTCATGTCGACCTGGAAGCAGTACCCCTGCGACTGCACCTCGTCGAGCCGGACCCGCGCGAGCACTCGTGCCCGGTAGGCGCGGTACCCCGCGGTCGCGTCGCGCACGGGCAGGCCCATCGCCAGCCGCGTGTACGTGTTCGCGCCGCGGGACAGGACGAGCCGGTGCCACGGCCAGTTCTCGACCCGGCCGCCCGGCACCCACCGCGAGCCGATGACGAGGTCCGCCCCGTCGTCGTCGAGGGCCGCGAGGAGCCGCGGGAGGTCCTCGGGCTGGTGGGAGCCGTCGGCGTCCATCTCCACGAGCACGTCGTAGCCGCGCTCGAGGCCCCAGCCGAAGCCCGCCACGTAGGCCCTGCCCAGGCCCTGCTTGCCCGCGCGGTGCAGCACGTGCACCGCGGGGTCCCCCGCGGCGATCTCGTCCGCGAGCCGCCCCGTCCCGTCGGGGCTGGCGTCGTCGACGACGAGGACGTCCGCCGTCGGCACCGCCGCGCGCAGCCGCGCGAGCGTGCCCGGCAGGGACTGCGCCTCGTTGTACGTCGGGACGACGACGAGCACCCGGCCCGTCACCGCACGGCCTCCGCGACCGGCCGCTCGGCACGCCGCACCCGGGCGGCGCCGGCGAACCCGGCGAGCAGGCAGGCCACGGCCAGCCCGCGGAAGCCCCACGTGACCGCGTCGCCGAACCGGGTGGCCGGCGTCGGCGCGTCGCGCAGCGCCAGGGACGCGCGCAGCTGCGCGGGGGCCCAGTGCTCGGTCCGCTCGAGCACCACCCCGGCGGGGTTGATGATCGCGCTCACGCCGACGGTCGAGACCTGCACCGTCGCGCGGCCGTGCTCCATCGCCCGGATCCGGGACATCGCGAGCTGCTGCAGCGAGAGGTCGGTGCGGCCGAACGTCGCGTTGTTCGTCGGGATGACGATGACCTCGGCCCCCTCCTGCACGGCGTTGCGGATGATGTCGTCGTACGCGACCTCGAAGCAGATCCCCACGCCCAGCCGGACGGCCCGCTCCAGGCGCGGCACCTCGACGTCGATCACCCCGAGGTGGTCCCCCGGGATCATGTCCGTGCGGACCCGGTCGACGGCGTCGGACACGGCCCGCGCGATGCTCCGCATGGGGATGTACTCGGCGAACGGCGTCGGGTGCAGCTTGTCGTAGCTCTGCCCGGGGCCGGTCACCGGGTCCCACAGGAGCGCGGAGTTGAGCCGCCCGCCCGTCTCCGGGCGGCGGTCGGTGCCGACGAGGATCGGCACGCCGACGGCGCGCGCGGCCTCGGTCACGAGGCCCGCCGCCTCCGCGTCCGCGCGCGGGTCGATGTCGCTGCTGTTCTCGGGCCACAGGACGACGTCGAGCGGCTCGCCGCGCTCGGCCAGCGCCTGCGTGCCCGCCACGTGGTTGCGCAGCACCTCGCGCGCCTGGGAGAACGAGTCGAGGCCGCGGTCCGGCACGTTGCCCTGCACCGCGCCCACCTCGAGGCGCCCCGCCGTGGCCTGGCTGCTCAGCGGCAGGAACCAGCCCGACGCGACGACGGCGACCACGAGCAGCAGCCGGCCGCTCGCCGTCCCGAGGTCGAGCCGCCGGATCGCGACGAGCGCGAGGCCGAGCAGCGCTCCCCCGGCCGCGACGAGGAACGACACCGCCGGCACTCCCCCGGCCCACGCCCACGCCCCGAGCGGCGAGTCCGCCTGGGCGAAGGCGAGCCGGCCCCACGGGAAGCCGCCGAACGGCGCCACCGACCGGGCCTCTTCCGCCGCGACCCACAGGACGCCCCACACGGGCACCTGGAAGCGCGCCGCGCGCCAGATCACCTCGCCGCGCCGCGCCCACGACCAGCCCGCGGCGAACAGGGCGACGAACGCCGACTCCGCCACCGCGAGGGCCAGCCACGGCACCGGCCCGACCGCCACCTCGACGAACGTGATGTGCGGCAGGAAGAACGCCAGGCCGAACACGAAGCCGACGAGCGCGTTCCAGCGCGCGCTGTCCCGGCCGAGCGCGAGGAACAGGGCGGCCAGCCCGACGAGCGACAGCGGCCACCACCCGCGGTCCGGGAAGGCCAGCTCGGTGACGAACCCGCCGCCGGCGGCCAGGATCAGCGTCGTACGACGACGCGCGGCGGGGACGAGCACCGGACAAGGGTAACGGCCCGGGGGCCCCTCTTCGGGGGCCCCCGGGCCGCGCCACCGACCGACTGGCCCGCGCGTCCTTCGGTCCGGACGCGGCGTGTGCCCTCGCCCGTTGTCTACTGAACGCGCGGGCCCAGCCGGTGACCCCCGAGGTTGCGCTCGAGGCGCTCGAGCCGGGAGGCCCGGCGCGGCTCAAGAGCGACATCCGCGGGGAGGAACATCCGTGAACCTACCGGTTCCAGCGATCGAGTCAAGAGCGTGTCATCGCAGGTCAGAGCCATATTCGCAGGTCACCCACACCCTGGTCCGTTCGGGTGACGCCGGAGTGTCGTCGGCGTGTCGGCCCCTCCTCGTCAGGCCGTCTCGCGGTGCAGGACGACCCCGTTCCGGACGGCGAGCACGCACGCGGGCGACGTCGGCTCGGTGAGGTCGGGCAGCGCGCCGTCGGGGTCCGGGACCCACGCCGACGGCTCCCCCGCCACCCCGCCGGCGGGTCGCCACGCGGCGAACGTGGCCGGGCCGCCCACCCGCAGCTCGCCCGTCTCCGCGCGCCGCGCCGCCCGCCAGCCCGCGGCCGTGTGCGCGCGGAACGCGACGAGCGGGCTCAGGCGCTGCTCCGGCTCGTGGTGGTGCACGGCGGCGCGCACGGCCCCCCACGGGTCGACAGCGGTCACCGGGCTGTCGGAGCCGAACGCGAGCGGCACGCCCGCGGCCACGAGGTCCGCGAACGGGTTGAGGTTCCCGGCGCGCACGCGGCCCAGGCGCCGCGCGTACATCCCGTCCGGCCCGCCCCACAGGGCGTCGAAGGCGGGCTGGCCGCTCACCGTCAGGCCCAGCAGCAGCACCCGCGCGAGTGCGGGCGTGTCCATCATCTCGGCGTGCTCGAGCCGGTGGGTCGCCGCCCGGAGCGCCTCCACGCCCTCGACGTCGCCCGCGGCCTGGAAGCCGAGCAGGACCTCCTCCATCGCGCGGTCGCCGATGACGTGGAACGCCGCCTGGAGCCCGGCGCGGGTCACGGCCCCGACGTGGTTGGCGACCTGCTCGGCGGTGAGGCGCAGGTCGCCCCGCGCGTCCC
>JAAZAC010000294.1 GCA_012514545.1 Actinomycetales bacterium
CCGGTCGGCTCGACCCTCACGATGCTCGCCGGCTCGGCGGCCCAGGTGCTCCTCGCGTGGGAGGAGCCGGACCGTCTCCACCGCGGGCTGCAGGGCGCCAAGTTCACGGCGACCGTCCTGTCCGGCGTGCGCCGGCGCGGCTGGGCGCAGTCGGTCGCCGAGCGCGAGCCGGGTGTGGCGAGCGTCTCAGCGCCGGTGCGGGGCCCGTCGGGCCGCGTCGTGGCGGCCGTGTCCATCTCGGGCCCGGTCGAGCGCCTGACGCGCCAGCCCGGCCGGCTGCACGCGGGCGCCGTGGTCGCCGCGGCGAACCGCCTCACCGAGGTGCTGCGCCGCACCGCCGACTGACTCCCCCGACGACGACGAAGGCCCGGTCCGTGCGGACCGGGCCTTCGTGCTGGTACCCCCAAGGGGATTTGAACCCCTGCTACCGCCGTGAGAGGGCGGCGTCCTGGGCCGCTAGACGATGGGGGCGGGACCACCAGAGAGTACAGGGCCGGCGCCGGGGCGCCAAAACGCACTGCGCTGGGGTACCTGGACTCGAACCAAGACTAACGGAACCAGAATCCGTCGTGCTGCCAATTACACCATACCCCAAGGGGTATACCGGGCCGGGTCGCGCGACGCCCGCGACGGGCGTGCTCCGGACGGCGTACCGGCGGGGAACTCTACCCGAGCGCGGCGGGGGTGGTCCAACCGCGGACGGCCGCGGCGTAGGGTCGCCGTGTCGCCCGCGTGCCCAGCGTCGAGGAGGGACGTGACGTTCACCACACGGCCCGAGCTGCTCGGCACGCACGGCATGGTCGCCTCGACCCACTGGCTCGCCTCGCAGTCCGGCATGGCCGTCCTCGAGGCCGGCGGGAACGCCTTCGACGCGGCCGTCGCGGCCGGGCTCGTGCTGCACGTCGTCGAGCCGCACCTCAACGGCCTCGGCGGGGACCTGCCGATCCTCGCGCGCCCCGCCGGCGGAGAGCCCTTCGTCGTCTGCGGGCAGGGCGTCGCGCCCGCCACCGCGACCCGCGAGCGCTTCGCCGACCTCGGCCTCACCCGGATCCCCGGCACGGGGCATCTCGCCGCCGTCGTGCCCGGCGCGTTCGGCGCGTGGCTCGACCTGCTGGCCCGCCACGGGACGTGGTCGTTCCCGGACGCGGCGCGGTACGCGATCGGGTACGCCCGGGACGGCTTCCCGCTCGTGCCGCAGGCCGCGGCGACCATCGCGCGCTCGGCCGACCACTTCCGCGCCCACTGGCCCTCCTCCGCCCGGACCTGGCTGCCCGACGGCGCCCCGCCGGCCCCCGGGAGCCGGTTCCGCAACCCGGCCCTCGCCGACACCCTCGAGCGGCTCGCCGCCGAGGCGCGCCGCGCCCCGACCCGGGAGGCGGGGATCGAGGCCGCCCGCCGGGCGTTCTACGAGGGCTTCGTCGCCGAGGCCGTCGACGCGTTCTGCGCCACGCCCCTCGTCGACTCCACGGGCGAGGCCCACGCGGGCTTCCTCACGGGCGAGGACCTCGCGCGCTGGCGCGCCACCGTCGAGCCCACCGTCCGCGCGCGCGTCGCCGGGCGCGAGGTGCACAAGACGGGGCCGTGGGGCCAGGGACCGGTGCTGCTCCAGCAGCTGCAGATGCTCGAGGCGCTCGGCGCGGGCGAGCTGCCGCCGGGCTCGGCGGAGCTCGTGCACACGGTCGTCGAGGTGGCCAAGCTCGCCTTCGCCGACCGGGACGCCTGGTACGGCGACCCCCGGTGCGCGCCGGTGCCGCTCGACGCGCTGCTCGACCCGGACTACGCCCGGGCCCGCGCGGCGCAGGTCGGCCCCACCGCGGCCGCCGAGGTCGCGCCCGGCCACCCCGGCGGGGCGGTCCCCCACGGCACGCCGGCCGCCGCGCCGCCCGCCCCCGCCGGCGCCGGCGCCGGCGCCGGCACGGGCGAGCCCACGCTCGCCGACGTCCCCCGCGGGGACACCTGCCACCTCGACGTCGCCGACGCCGCCGGCAACGTGGTGTCGGCGACGCCCAGCGGCGGCTGGCTCCAGTCCTCCCCCACCGTCCCCGGCCTCGGCCTCCAGCTGCCCACGCGCGCCCAGATGTTCTGGCTCGACGACGGCCCCTCCGGCCTGCGCCCCGGCGCCCGCCCGCGGACCACGCTGAGCCCGACCCTCGTCGTCGGCGACGACGTGGTCGCGTGCGGAACGCCCGGCGGCGACCAGCAGGACCAGTGGCAGACGGTCGTGCTGGTGCACCACCTCTGGCACGGGATGAACCTCCAGGAGGCCATCGACGCGCCCTGCTGGCACACGACGCACCTCGTCTCCTCGTTCGACCCGCGCACGCTCGAGCCGCGCGGCCTGCACGCCGAGTCCCGGCTCGGCGGGGCCCTCGCGGACCTCCGCGCGCGCGGGCACGCGGTGACCGACGCCGGCCCCTGGGCCCTCGGCCGGGTCAGCGCCGTGGCGTGGGCACCGGGCGGGCTGCTCCGCGCGGCCGCCAACCCGCGCGGCATGCAGGGCTACGCGGTGGGCCGGTGAGCGCCGGGCAGCTCGCGCTGATCGCCGCCGCCGGGCTCGTCGCCGGGGCGGTCAACACGATCGTCGGCGCGGGGTCGCTGCTGACGTTCCCGCTCCTCGTCTGGCTCGGCGTGCCGCCGCTGACGGCGAACGTGTCCAACACCGTCGGCCTCATCCCCGCCGCCGTGACCGGCGCCTGGGGCTACCGGCGCGAGATGGCGGGCCACCGCGCCGTCGTCGCCCGGATGGCGCTGCTCTCGGCGGCCGGCGCGGTCGCCGGCGCCCTGCTCCTCCTCGTGGCGCCCGGCGCGTTCGGCACGATCGTGCCGCTGCTGCTCGTGGTCGCCTCCGTCCTCGCGGCCGCCCAGCCCCGGGTCGCGGAGGCGATCCGGCGCCGGGAGGCGCTCGCGGCGCTCGCGCGCGGCCAGACGCTCACCGAGCCCCCGCCGCCCGGGCTCGCCGACGCCGTGACCCGGCCGGTCGGCGCCGGGCTGGCCGCCGGGATCCTCCTGACGGGCGTCTACGGCGGCTACTTCGGCGCCGCCCAGGGCGTGCTGCTGCTCGCGATGCTCGGCATCGCGTGGTCGAGCGACCTCCAGCGGGCGAACGCGGCGAAGGTCGTCCTCGCCGGGGTGGCCAACCTCGTCGGCGGCATCGTCTTCGTCGTCTCCGGCGAGGTGGACTGGCGGATCGCGGCGACGCTCGCGGCCGGGTCCGCCGTCGGCGGGGTCGTCGGCGCGGGGCTGGGCCGGCGGATCCCCGCGGGCGCGCTGCGGGCGGTCATCGTCGTCGTCGGGCTGGCGGCCGCTCTGGCACTGTGGCTCACATGAACGACGTCATCGAGACCGTGCCGTGCGGCGACGGCGAGCGGACCGTCGGCCTGACGTTCGACGACGGCCCGAACCCGCCCGACACCGAGGCCCTCCTGGACCTGCTGGCCGCGGAGGGGGTGCACGCGGTGTTCTGCCTCGTGGGCGAGCGCGTCGCCGAGCACCCGGACCTCGCGCGGCGCATCGTCGCGGAGGGCCACGTGCTCGGCAACCACAGCTGGCGCCACGACGACCTCGGCGAGGCGTCGCCGGAGGCGGTCCGCGCCGACCTCGAGCGGGCCGACGCCGCGATCCGCGCCGCGGTGCCCGGCGCCGAGGTCCCGTTCTTCCGCGCGCCCTTCGGGCACTGGGGCCGCACGATCCCGGTCGCCGCCGAGCTCGGCATGCGGCCGCTGGGCTGGCGGCTGGCCGTCGGCGACTGGGAGCCGCCGGGGACCGACGCGCTGGTCCGGCGCATCCTCGCCGTCCCGCCGGGCGGGGTCGTCCTGCTGCACGACGGCGGCGGCGACCGCCGGCAGACCGTCGCGGCGGTGGCCCGCGTCGTCCCCCGGCTGCGCGCCGAGGGCTGGACGTTCACGACGCCCGCGTAGGCACCCCGAGCAGGTCCGGCACCTCGGTGAGCGAGGCGACGACGTGCACGCCCGCGGCGCGCGCCGCGGCGACGTCGGCCTCCGGGATGTCGTGCCGCCGGCTGCCGGGACGGTCCACCCAGACGCCGACCAGCCCCGCCGCGACCGCCGCGCGCGCGTCGACGTCGAGCTCGTCGCCGACGTAGGCGGTGCGCCCGGGCTCCGTGCCGAGCAGCCGGCAGGCCTCGACGAAGACGCGGGGGTCCGGCTTGCCGACGCCGAGCGTGTCCACGCCCACGAGCACGGGCACCCGCTCCAGCCCCGCGCGGGCGAGCTTGCCGGTCTGGTAGGCGACGGCCGCGTTCGTGAGCGCGCCGACGGCGAGCCCCGCCGCGAAGAGCCGCTCGACGACGTCGGCGGCGTCGGGGTGGGCCGCCCAGGCGCGCGCGAAGCCCGCCTCGAAGACCTCGTCCCAGGCGCGGTAGCCCTCCTCGTCGAGCTCGACGCCGCCGAAGACGCGGTGCAGCTCGTTCGCGCGGGCGTGCCGCTGCTCGAGGTAGCCGATCTCGCCGCGGGTGTAGCGGCGGTAGTGCCCGCCCGCGTCCGCGCGCCAGGTGGCGAGCACCTCGCCGTGCCGCTCCTCCGGCACGTGCGGCAGGTAGCGGCGCGCGACGTCCGCGAGCGCGACGGCGAACGCGCCCCGCGTGTCGACGAGCGTGTCGTCGACGTCGAAGAGGACCCCGTCGACCGCCCTCACAGCGTGGCCCGCAGCGCGTCGAGGCGCGCCAGCACCGCCTCGCGCCCCAGGATCTCCATCGACTCGAACAGCGGCGGCGACACCCGCCGGCCGGTCACCGCCACGCGCAGCGGCGTGTAGGCGACGCGCGGCTTGAGGCCGAGCCCGTCGACCAGCGCCGCCTGCAGCCGCTCCTGCAGCGCGGCCGCGTCGAACGGGCCCTCGGCGAGCGCCGGGCGCGCGGCGTCGAGCACCGCGGCGGCGTCGTCGCGCAGCGCCGCCCGCGCGTCGTCCTCCACGGTCACCTCGTCGGTGAAGAGGAAGCCGAGCATGCCCGGCGCCTCGTTGAGCAGGTTCATCCGCTCCTGGACGAGCGGCGCGCCGGCGTCGAGCAGCGCGCGCTCGCGCTCGGTCAGTCCCGCGTACTCGGCCGCGCCCACGACGCCCGCGGCGTGCAGGTACGGCACCAGCCGCTCGCGGAACACCTCGGGGGCGAGCAGGCGCACGTGCGCGGCGTTGATCGCCTCGGCCTTCTTCAGGTCGAAGCGCGCGGCGTTCGGGTTGACGTCGGCGACGTCGAACGCGGCGATCATCTCGTCGATCGTGAACACGTCGCGGTCGGGCGCGATCGACCAGCCCAGCAGCGCGAGGTAGTTGAGCAGGCCCTCCTTGACGAAGCCCCACTCGCGCAGCAGGAACAGGTTGGACTCGGGGTCGCGCTTGGAGAGCTTCCGGTTGCCCTCCCCCATGACGTACGGCAGGTGCCCGTAGACGGGGTCGTGCTCGACCAGGCCCAGCTCCTTCAGCGCGCGCCACAGCACCACCTGGCGGGGCGTGCTCGACAGCAGGTCCTCCCCGCGCAGGATGTGCGTGATGCGCATGAGCGCGTCGTCGACGGGGTTGGTCAGCGTGTACAGCGGCTGGCCGTTCGCACGGACGATGACGTAGTCCGGCACCGAGCCGACCGGGAAGGTCAGCTCGCCGCGGACGAGGTCGGTGAACGTGACGTCCTCGTCGGGCATGCGGATGCGCAGCACGGGCTCGCGGCCCTCGGCGCGGTACGCGGCCTTCTGCTCCTCGGTGAGGTCGCGGTCGTAGCCGTCGTACCCGAGCTTGGGGTCGCGGCCCGCGGCGCGGTGCCGGGCCTCGACCTCCTCGGGCGTGGAGAACGTCTCGTACGCGTAGCCCGCCTCGAGGAGCTTGGCCGCGACGTCGGCGTAGACGCCCATGCGCTCGGACTGGCGGTACGGGCCGTACGGGCCGCCGACCTCGACGCCCTCGTCCCAGTCCATGCCGAGCCAGCGCATCGCCTCGACGAGCAGCTGGTAGCTCTCCTCGCTGTCGCGCGCGGCGTCGGTGTCCTCGATGCGGAACACGAAGGTGCCGCCGGTGTGCCGGGCGTAGGCCCAGTTGAACAGACAGGTGCGGATGTTCCCGACGTGCGGGTTGCCCGTGGGCGACGGGCAGAACCGGACGCGGATCGGGGACTCGGGCGAGGCGGTGGCGGAAGTCGTCATGGTGCCGACCAGCCTAGTGGCCGCCGACCGGTGGCCCCGGGGCGCCCGCGACCCGTCAGTCGCGCCGGATGACCGGGTTGCGCAGCACGCCGATGTCGCCCGGCGGCTCGTCGACGCCGGGTTCGCCTACGAGTCGTTCTCCACGCCCGAGGAGGTCGAGGCCCGGCACCGGGCCGCCGGCCGGGACCCGAAACTCGGGTACGACGGGTTCGACCGGGACCTCACCGAGGA
>JAAZAC010000295.1 GCA_012514545.1 Actinomycetales bacterium
CGGAGGCGAGCGCCCGCATCACGCGCGCCTCGGTGTCGAGCACGTGCCGGCGGGCGTTCTCGATCCCGTGCGACATGTGCAGGTCGAGCACGTGCACGTAGAGCATCCCGGTCGTGCGGTGCGCCTCGACGACCACCGAGCCCGGCACGAGGCACGTGATCTCCGAGGTCAGCGTCATGTAGAGCTCGTTGCGGCTGCGCAGCTGCACCCCGATGACGACGCTCTCCGGGTGCCGGCGCGGGTCCACCGCGAGCGCGACGACCTGGCCGCTGGCGACCACGAGGTCGACCACGAACCGCCACAGCAGGTACAGCAGCGAGATCACGTGGATCCGGCCCTGGTACCGCACGGGCGGCATGCTCAGCGTGGCGCCGACGACGAGGGCGATCACCACGCCGGCCAGCACGTTCGCCGCGGTGAGGTCGCCCCACAGGAGCACCCACACGACGGTCAGCCACAGGACCGACGCGACGGTGAACCGCAGGCCGCGGCGGCGCGGGTGGAGGCTCACGGCGCCGCCCCCTCACCGGCGGCCTCCGCGGCCTCGGCGTCGTCGCCGTTCTCGCGCTCGGTCACGTCGTCGGACTGGCCGGTGCCGCGGCCCTCCTCGGGCAGGACGGTCGCCACGTAGGCCCCGCGCTCGCGCAGCGTCTCCGCGGCCCGCTCGGTGTAGCCGTAGAGGGGGCCGGCGACGACGGTGATGCCCAGGCCCGCAACGACGAGCGCCGCCGTCGCGCCGACCATGCCCTTGGGCAGCGGCGTGTCCGGGAGGTCGGCGGGCGCCCCCTGCCAGAAGGCCTTGTTCCACGCCTTGACGACGGCGTACAGCGTGAGCAGCGACGTCAGGACGCCGCCGGCGACCAGGGCCCAGGCGAGCGGCGTCCCCGCGTGCACGCCGGCCTGGAGCAGCCCGGCCTTGCCGAGGAAGCCGGACAGCGGCGGGATGCCCGCCAGGCTCATCGCGGGCACGAAGAACATCACCGCGAGCGCGGGCGCGAGCTTGGCCAGGCCGCCCAGCCGGTCGAGCGACGTCGAGCCGCCCCGGCGCTCCATGAGCCCCACGACGAGGAACAGCGTCGTCTGCACGGTGATGTGGTGGGCGACGTAGAACACGGCGCCCGTGAGGCCGTCGTCGGTGGACAGGGCGATGCCGAAGACCATGTAGCCGATGTGGCTGACCAGCGTGAACGACAGGAGACGCTTGATGTCGTTCTGCGCGACCGCGCCGAGGATGCCGATGATCATCGTCGCGAGCGCGACCCACATGAGCAGCGTGTCCGCCCGGCCCTCGGGGAACAGCAGCGTCTGCGTGCGGATGATCGCGTACACGCCGACCTTGGTGAGGAGGCCGGCGAACACCGCCGTGACCGGCGCGGGCGCGGTCGGGTACGAGTCCGGCAGCCACGCGGACAGCGGGAACACGGCCGCCTTGATCCCGAAGGCGAGCAGCAGCAGCAGCTGCAGGGCCAGCGCGACGCCGGGGTCGACGTCGGGCAGGCGGACGGCGAGCTGGGCCAGGTTCACCGTGCCGGTCGCCGCGTAGACGAGCCCGATGGCCAGCAGGAAGACCAGCGAAGACGCCAGGGAGACGACGACGTAGATCGTGCCCGCGCGCACGCGCTCGCCCGTGCCGCCCAGCGTGATGAGCACGTACGACGCCGCGAGGAGGATCTCGAAGCCGACGTACAGGTTGAACAGGTCGCCCGAGAGGAACGCGTTGTTCACGCCCGCGGCCAGCACCAGGTACGTCGGGTGGAAGATCGCGACGGGCGTCTCGTCCTCGCCGTACTGGTTCCCCTGGGACAGGGAGTACACGAGGACGCAGAGCAGCACGACCGACGAGACGGTCAGCATGAGCGCGGACAGCCGGTCCGCGACGAGCGGGATGCCGACGGGCGCCGTCCAGCCGCCGACGTCGAGCACCAGCGGGCCCTCGTCGACGGCGAAGAGCAGGGCGACCGCGACGCCGAGGACGCCGGACAGCGCGACGATGCTGATGACGTTCTGCGCGCGGGCGTGCCGCCAGAGCGCGAGCGCGAGGCCCGCCGCGGACAGCGGCAGGACGACCGGGAGCGGGACGGCCCAGGCGAGGTCAGGCACCGGCGCCACCCCCCGACGTCGGCCCGGGGCCGGCCCCGGGCTCGGCCCCGGTCGCGGCGGCCGCGGGCTCGGCCTCGGCCTCCTCGAGCGCCGTCTCGTCGTGCACCTCGGCGGCCTCCTCGTCGAGCGAGACGTCGCTCGAGGTGTCGATGTCGCGGTAGGCGGCGCGGTCGGCGGCGGCGCGCGCGGCGACCCGGCGGTCCTCGAGGTCGTCCTGCACCTCGTCGTGGCGGTTGAGCTGCCACGAGCGGTACGCGAGCGTCGCGAGGAACGCCGAGATGCCCAGCGTGATGACGATCGCGGTGAGGATCATCGCCTGCGGCAGCGGGTCGCTCATCCGCGCGCCCGGGTTCTCCGGGTCGTACAGCGGGGGCCCTCCGGCGCGCCCGCCCGCGGTGAGGATGAGCAGGTTGATCCCGTTGCCGATGAGCACGACGCCGATGAGCACGCGGGTCAGGCTGCGCTCGAGCATCAGGTACACGCCCGCGGCGACGAGCACGACGATGACCGCGACGAGCGTGAGGTTGGGGCTCATGTCGATCACGCGGTCACCCCCTCGCGCGACCGCTCCTCCTGGCGCCGCCGCTCGTCGTCCTCGGCGTGCCGGTCGATCTCGGCGCCGAGGCTGCGGAGCAGGTCGAGCACGAGGCCGATGACGACGAGGAACACCCCGATGTCGAAGAACAGCGAGGTGACGAGCTTGACGTGCCCGAGCACCGGCACGTCGACCTCGACGATCACGCTCTGCAGCACGGAGCCGCCCAGGATGATCGCGACGAGCCCGACGCCCGCGGACAGGAAGAGGCCCGAGCCGAGCAGCAGACCCGGGTGCACCGGCGCCGCCTCGCCGAGCTCGTACCGCCCCCCCACGAGGTAGCGCACCGCGAGCGCGATGCCGACGAGCAGGCCGGCCACGAACCCGCCGCCCGGCTGGTTGTGCCCGCTGAACAGCAGGAACACCGCGACGACGATCATCGAGTGGAAGGCCAGGCGCACCACGACCTCGAAGATCACGCTGCGGCGCTGCGGCGCGAGCGTGCGGCCCGCGCGCAGCACCTCGCCGAGGCCCTGCGGCTCCGGGGGAGCGTCGCCCGGCGCCGTCGGCGGGTGCACGGCGCCCTCCTCGCCCGCGGTCCCGGGCGTCCCCGGCCGGCCCGGCCGCGCCGGGCTCTCCAGCCCGCGGCGGCGCAGCGCGGCCATCGGGTCGCGCGTGCCGCCCCAGACCACGACCTGGCCCTCGTCGACGTCGCGCAGGCGGAGGATCTCCCCGCTCCGACGGCGGATGAAGATGAGCGACGCGACGCCGGTCGCCGCGACGAGGAGCACCGAGATCTC